>DATAAG010000572.1:0-8180 GCA_036260235.1 Longimicrobium sp. | reverse complement strand
CCTCGTCACCCGTACCGAGCGCCGTGATCGTAGCCGCCCCCCGAATCGCGCTTCCCCTCGCCGACCCGGTGCTGATCGTCGCGGTGGCGATGCTGGTGTTCCTGGTGGTGCCGCTGCTCTTCGAGCGGCTGCGGCTGCCGGGGATCGTGGGGCTGATCGTGACGGGCGCGGCGATCGGGCCGCACGGGTTCGGCATCATGGAGCGCGACCAGACCATCGTGCTGCTGGGCACGGTGGGGCTGCTGTACCTGATGCTGCTGATCGGCCTAGAGCTGGACCTGGACGAGTTCCGGCGCTACCGCAACCGCAGCCTGGTGTTCGGCGCGCTCACCTTCCTGGTGCCGGGCGCGGCCGGGACGGCGCTGGCGACGGCGCTGGGGTACAGCCTCGCTTCGGCGCTGCTGATCGGGGCGGTGTTCGCCTCGCACACGCTGCTGGCGTACCCCATCGCCAGCCGGCTGGGGATCCTGCGCAACCCGGCGGTCACCGCCACGCTGGGCGGAACGCTGCTGGCGGAGGTGCTGGCGCTGCTGCTGCTGGCGGTCGTGGTGGAGTCGCGCGGCAGCGGGCTGGGCCCGGCGTTCTGGGCGGGGCTCGCCGTGCCGTTCGCGATCTACGTCGCTGCCGTTCTGCTGCTGCTGCCGCGGCTGGCGCGCTGGTTCTTCCGCACGGTGGCCCACCAGGGCGCGTCGGCCTTCGCCTTCGTGATGGCGGCGCTGTTCACGGTGTCGTGGCTGGCGCACTTCGGCCGGGTGGAGCCGATCATCGGCGCGCTGCTGTGCGGGCTGGCGCTCAACCGGCTCATCCCGGAGCACGGCCCGCTGATGAGCCGCATCCACTTCGCCGGCCACGCGCTCTTCATCCCCTTCTTCCTCCTCTCCGTGGGGATGCTGGTGGACGTGCGGGCGCTGGACACGGCGCGCGCGTGGACGGTGGCGGTCGCGCTGGCGCTCGGCGTCGTGGTGTCGAAGGGCGCTGCAGCGGTGCTCTCCGGCCGCGTCTTCCGCTGGTCCGGCGACGAGGCGTGGGTGGTGTTCGGCCTCTCGGTGCCCCACGCGGCGGGGACGCTGGCCATCGTCCTCGTCGGCTTCGACGTGGGGCTGCTGGACCAGGCGGAGGTGAACAGCGTGGTCCTGCTGATCCTGGCCACCTGCGTCGTGGGGCCGTGGGTGGTGGAGCGCCACGGCCGCCGCGTGGCGCTGGCGGAGGAGGCGCGCCCGTACGATCCGTCCTCCGCGCCGTGGCGGGTGCTGGTCCCCGTCAGCAACCCCGCGACGGCCGACGCGCTGCTGGACCTGGCGATGATCGTGCGCGGGCGGGGCTCGCACGAGCCGCTGCGGCCGCTGATGGTGGTGCGCGGCGAGGCGCCGGAAGCGGAGCTGGCGGAGGCGGAGCGGATGCTGGGGCACGCGGTGGCCCACGCGGCGGGCGCGGAGGTGCCGGCGGAGCCGCTGACGCGGGTGGACCCCAACTTCGCGGCGGGGATCGCCCGCGGGGCGGCGGAGACGCGCAGCACGGCGCTGGTCATCGGCTGGGACGGGCGGCGCAGCGGGTCGCAGGCCATCTTCGGCACGGTGCTGGACCAGCTGCTGGAGCTCACCCGGCAGCTGGTGATGGTGTGCCGCATCACCGCGCCCATCAACACCACGCGGCGGGTGGTGATGGTGGTGCCGCCGGGGTCCGACCGCCATCCCGGCTACCAGGAGGCGGCGCGGCTGGTGCACGCCGTGGCCGCCGGCGTGGGCGCTTCGCTCGCCACGGTGGCGATGGAGCCGGGCGCGGGGCGGGAGGCGGCGGGGGAGCGGATCGGCGTGGAGGGGTGGCAGGGGCTCGTCGCCTGGCTGGACGCGAACGTCCGCGCGGACGACCTGGTGGTGGTGGTGAGCGCGCGGCGTGAGACGGTGGCGTGGCATCCGCGTCTGGAGCGCGTCCCCGCCGCCCTGGCCGCGCTGGGCCGCGCCAGCTTCATCGCCCTCTATCCCCGCGAGGACGGCGCCGCCGAGCCGGTGCTGGAGGACGGGGGCGGCCCGGAGCGCGTGGCGTAGCCCGGGGAAGAGGGGGCTGCGATCCGCGGTGGTGCGGATCGTGCGGCGGCGCGCGCCGGAGAAGGCGGCGCGCGGGTCCGGATGCGCGCCGCACGTCTTTTTCGCTCGCGCCTCCACGGGAGGCGCGCACGGGCCGTTTTGCGGCCGTCTGCATTCGGGACCAGCCGGAAAGACGAGTGGCGAACGACGCCGACCTGAAGGAAGCCCAGGCATTCATCGCGGACCACGTCACCTCGGCGGAGCAGCTGGAGGTGCTGCTGCTGCTGCACGGCAACCCCGGCACCGAGTTCACGGCCGCGGAGGTGAGCCAGCGGGTGTACACGGTGCCCGCAGCCGCCACGCTGCGCCTGGAGCAGCTGGTCCTGGCGGGGCTGCTGAGCAGCGACGGCGCGGCGGACCCGCACTACCGCTACGCGCCGCGGTCATCGCGGCTGGCGGAGCGGGTGGACGCGCTGGCGCGGGCCTACCGCGCCGACCGGGTGGGCGTCATCCGCTTCATCTTCGCGAAGCCGGTGGATCCGCTGCGCAGCTTCGCGGACGCGTTCCGGCTCAAGAAACCGGGGGAGTGAGAGGTGGCCACCTTCGTCTACGCGCTCTGCGCCCTCACCAGCCTGCTGTGCGCGCTGCTGCTGGCCCGCGGCTACCGCGCCACCCGTGCGCGGCTGCTGCTGTGGTCGTCGCTCTGCTTCGCGGGGCTGGCGCTGAACAACCTGCTGCTGTTCATCGACATGCGGGTGGTGCCTTCCATCGACCTTTCCGCCTGGCGGTCGCTGCCGGCGCTGGCGGGGCTGGTCATCCTGATCTACGGGCTGATATGGGACGCGTCGTGAGCGCGGGCCGACTGCGGCGAGCGGAGGGGCGGTGATGGCCACGTTCCTGGCGGGGGCCATCGCCATGGCGTACCTGGTGGCGGGGCTCTTCTTCCTGAAGTTCTGGCGCCGGTCCGGCGACCGGCTGTTCCTGGCGTTCTCCGTCTCCTTCGCGCTGCTCGCCGCGCAGCGCGCGGGGCTGGCGGCCCTGGTGGACGACCCGGAGGCCGCGCTCCCGCTCTACGGGGTGCGCGCGCTGGCGTTCATCCTCATCCTGCTCGCGATCATCGACAAGAACCGGCCCGGGCGGGATTGATACCGCGATCCGGAAAAACAACGGCGAAAGGTACAGAGGAACAGAGAAAAGCCAGAGGAACAGAGGAGCGACGATCATCCTCTGTTCCGCTGGCTGTTTCTCTGTTCCTCCGTACCCCAGTTCTTTTCAGGGGAGGGAGTAGAGGTAGGCGGCGATGTCGCGCGCGTCCTCTTCGCTCACGCCCACCCTGGGCATGGCGGTGGAGGAGTCGGCGGCGGGCGGGTCCATGATCCACCGCACCAGGTGGTCCGGCGTGTTGGTGAGCACGCCCGCCACGTACATCCGCTTCGCGATCCCCGACAGCGGCGGCCCCACCAGGCCGTCCGCCGCGGGGACGCCGGGGATGGAGTGGCAGGCGCCGCAGCCGTAGTCCCGCGCCTTCTCCCGCCCCGCGGCCGGGTCGCCGCCGGTGAGCTGCGCGGCCTGCTCGTACGACAGGCGGTCCCGCCGCAGCCCGCAGCCGGCGGCGATCAGCGCCAGGAGCACCGCGACAGTCGGCAGCGCTCGCGGTATCATCCCTGTCCTCCCACCGGGCTGGTGCATCTTCTCTCTCCGGCAGTCCGCGCAGGCGGGCTTCGTGACGTTGTAGCAGCGGTTTCAACCGCCGGGCGCGGGGCACGCGTCGCGCGCTGTCTGCTCAGACCGGCCGCAGCTCGTGCCGGGCCCGCCAGCGCGCGGCCCGCCGCTCCGACTCGCGCATCCACGCCGCCAGCAGCGCCAGCCCGGCCACCAGGTAGCTGAGGCCGGCGGGAATCCACATGATGAGCCCGGCCAGCTGCTGGTCCTCCAGCGGCGTGAGCCCCCACGCCGCCGTGACCCCGCCGTACGCGGGATACCAGGGGGTGGGCGACAGCGCCAGCAGCGCGCCCAGCGCGCCGCTGTGCATGGCCGTGGCGAAGAGGTAGAAGACGGCGGCGCCGTACCCCATCCGCCCCTCGCGGCCATGGAACAGGGCCCACCAGAAGAGGAGCCCGGTCCCCAGGAACGCCGCGTGCTGCGCCGCGTGCACGGCGGCGCTGCCCAGCGCCGCCTGGTACGCCGCGGGCAGGTGCCACAGCCAGAGCGCGGCCGCGTGCAGCAGCCACGCGGCGAGCGGCGCGGAGACCGCGCGCCACCCGGCCCGCACGGAGCTCGACTTCGCCCAGCCGCCGGCGGCGCGGCGCCAGCGCACGGGGACGGCCCAGAGCAGGGGGACCAGCGGCCGGCCCAGCACCAGCAGGGGCGCCGCCACCGCCACCAGCAGCTCGTGCTGCGCCATGTGCGCGCTGAACAGCACCTCGCCCAGCGGGTGCAGCGGGGAGACCAGCGCCAGCAGCAGCGTCGCCCATCCCGCGGCGAAGCACGCGGCCTGCCAGCGGCGGATGCCGCGGCCCGCGCCGGAGCGCCGCCACATCCGCTCCACCCCCCGCGCGTACAGCCATCCCCCGACGAGCACGGGCCCGAGGATCAGCGGGTCCAGGCTCCATGCCGTCCACAGGTCGTGCGGCTGCAGCGGCCGCCCCGCGTGCGCCAGCGCCGGCGCGGGGGCCAGCACCGCCAGAACGAGCGCGGACGACAGGGCGCGGCGCATCAGATGGCCATGCAGGGGTGGAAGAACAGGCTGGCCGTCCACTGCAGCACGATTGCGAGGGAGAAGAGCGCGCTCCCCATCAGCCCCAGCACGATCATCATCTGGCTGCGGGGGACCACGCCCCCTTCCTCACCGGGTCCCTCGCGGCCGGTGCGGCTCCACTCGCGCCAGGCCACCCACCCGCCGGAAAGCGCCAGGAGGAGCGTGGCCAGGCTCACCAGGTGCAGGGCAAGGGTGCTGTCCTTTGCGCACGCCACCCGCACCAGCCCGTACTCCGCGTTCAGCCCCAGCATCCACGCCAGCGGCCCGGCCAGCACGGCGAACCACAGGAGCGCGATGCCGCGTCCCGTCCGCAGGTGCCGGTGCTCCGCCCGTTCCATCGTGTCCGCCATCGTCACACGCTCCTACAGCAGGCGCGGCATCCAGTAGATGATGAAGTACAGCGGCACCCACGCCAGCGAGAGGAAGTACTGGTAGTCCGCCGCGTCCGCCGCGTCGGGGTAGTGCTTGCGCCTGGCGCGGCCGGTCAGGAAGAGCACGCCCAGCGTCCCCGTCTCGAACAGGTCCACCACCGTCAGCGTGGTGTGCAGCACCACCACCCCCCACGCGGCGCTGGCGTAGGCGTGTGCGTCCCAGCGTGCGTTCAGCGCCAGCAGCTCGAACCAGCGCAGCACGTTCACCGGGATGGTCATCGCCGCGGCCACCAGCAGCCACCGCGCGACCGGGGCGCGCTCCATCCGCTTCGCCGCCTTGCCGGCGAGGTACATCGGCACCATCACCAGCAGCAGCAGGACGGTGTTGATGGTGGGGATCAGCAGGTCCGGGTTGGGCGTGCGCCCGGGGGGCCAGTCGAACTCGTTCGTCCGCAGGTAGAAGTAGCTGGCCACCATCAGCAGCAGGGTGAACCCCTCGATCACCACGAAGCCCAGGGTCCCCCACCAGAGCAGGCTGCGCTTGCCGAAGGGCACCGTCGGCAGCCCGGAGACGTCCAGCACCGACCGCTGGTGCGTGCTCATGCCGGCTCCTCCGCGTAGGTCGGGGGGCCCTGGTGCTTCTCCTGCGTCACCATCCACTGCAGCAGCGCGGGAAAGAGCAGCGCCGGCCCGACGACGAACGCCCAGGCGGTGAAGATGCCGCCGATGAAGGTGACGCCCACCGCCAGCGCGGCCAGCAGCGGAGCGATGCTGGACCCCGGGTGCACGTACCGCGCGTCGGGCTCCGCGTCCATCACGGTGGTCAGCAGCACCTCGCGCCGCTCCGGGTTCATCCCCACCACCACCGGCTGGTCGGGGGTGCGGTCCCAGAGCGCGTACAGCCCCTGCACCACGGGGATGTGCAGGAAGTTGTAGCGCGGCGGCGGCGACGGGGTGGCCCACTCCAGCGAGTGCGCGCCCCAGGGGTCGTCGCCCGCGGGGGCGCCGGCCCTCAGGCTGCGGAAGACGTTCGCCAGGAACACCAGCACGCTGATGGCGATCACGAGCGCGCCCAGGCTGGAGAGCAGGTTCAGCGGCCCCCACCCCGTCTCCGGCTGGTAGGTGTAGACGCGGCGCGTCATCCCCATCAGCCCCAGGAAGTGCTGCGGGAAGAAGGTGAGGTTCACGCCGATGAAGAAGAGCCAGAAGTTCAGCTTCCCCAGCCCCTCGGAGAGCATCCTCCCCGTCCACTTGGGGAACCAGAAGTAGACGGCGGCGAAGAGGGGGAAGACGAAGGCGCCCACCTGGACGTAGTGCAGGTGCGCCACGATGAAGTAGGTGTCATGCGCCTGCTGGTCGAACGGGACCGAGGCCACCATCACCCCGGTGATGCCGCCCAGGACGAAGAGGAAGATGAAGCCCAGGGAAAAGAGGAGCGGCGTGTCGAAGCGCGGCCTTCCCGCCCACAGGGTGGCGATCCAGCAGAACACCTGCACCCCGCTGGGGATGGCGATGACGATGCTGGCCGCGGTGAAGAAGCTCTGCCCCAGCTGCGGCAGCCCGGTGGTGAACATGTGGTGCACCCACAGCCCAAAGCTCAGGAAGCCGGTGGCCACCAGCGAGAGCACGATGAACGGGTGCCCGAACATCTTGCGGCGGGCGAAGACGGGGAGGATGTGCGAGACGAACCCCGCGGCCGGCAGGAACATGATGTAGACCTCGGGGTGCCCGAAGAACCAGAACAGGTGCTGCCAGAGCAGCGGGTCGCCCCCTTCGGCCGGGTTGAAGAAGTGCGTCCCCACCAGGCGGTCCATCGCCAGCATCATGCTCCCCAGCGCCACCGACGGCATGGCGAACAGGACCAGGAACGCCGTCACCAGCGCGGCCCACACGTACAGCGGCAGCCGGTTGAGCGACATCCCCGGCGCGCGCTGCTTGAAGACGGTGACGATGATCTCCACCGCGGCCACCAGCGCGGCGATCTCGGTGAAGGTCACCGTCTGCGCCCACACGTCCACCCGCTTTCCCGGCGAGAACTGGGGCCCGGAGAGGGGGACGTAGCTGAACCAGCCGGCGTCGGGCCCCGTGTTGAGGAAGAAGGCGCCGTAGAGCAGGCATCCGCCGATCAGGTAGACCCAGTAGCCGAAGGCGTTCAGCCGCGGGAAGGCCACGTTGCGGGTGCCCAGCAGCAGCGGCACCATGTAGAGCGCGATCGCCAGCTGCACCGGCACCCCGAACAGGAACATCATCGTGGTGCCGTGCATGGTGAAGACCTGGTTGTACAGGTCCGGGTCCAGCAGCCGGTTCTCCGGGCGGGCCAGCTGCGCCCGGATCATCGCCGCCTCGATGCCGCCCAGCAGGAAGAAGACGAAGGCGG
This sequence comes from Longimicrobium sp., assembly GCA_036260235.1. Taxonomy (GTDB): domain Bacteria; phylum Gemmatimonadota; class Gemmatimonadetes; order Longimicrobiales; family Longimicrobiaceae; genus Longimicrobium. Next base: position 650 of record DATAAG010000572.1, on the reverse strand, counting down.
TGGCCACGTAGCGCCGGCCGATGGCCTTGTGGTCGGTGGTGGTGAGCCATCCCCACAGGCCGCGCTTCTCCCCCCAGGTGCGCTCCATGGCGGCCTGGTGCTCGGCCTGCAGCAGCTCCGCGGCTACGTGCGCTTCGGTGCGTGCCAAGGGTTCGTCTCCCGGTCTACTTCAGGCTCTGCAGGTAGTCCAGCAGCGCGTGCAGCTCGCTGGCAGCCAGCGGGTTGGGCGGCATGCGCGCGCCGGGCTTGATCCGCTGCGGGTCCACCACCCAGCCGCCCAGGTGCCCGCGCGTGTTGGGCAGCGTGCCGGCGGCCAGCGTCATGCGGCTGGCCAGGTGCGTCAGGTCCGGCCCCACGCGGCTGTTCGCGGGGGTGCCGCGCACCGTGTGGCACATCACGCATCCCTTCGAGAGGAACACCTGCTGCCCCGCCTGCTGCACCGAGTCGGAGGGGGGGCGCGCGGTGCGCAGCTGCCCCTCGTACCAGGCGGCGAAGCGGGCGGGGGACTCGGCGATCACGCGCAGGTCCATGCGGGCGTGCTGCAGGCCGCAGTACTCCGCGCAGCGGCCCATGAAGACGCCGGGCTCGTCCGCGCGGACGTAGGTGGTGCCGGTGTAGCCGGGGATCAGGTCCAGCTTGCCGTGCAGGCT
>DATAAG010000571.1:0-5995 GCA_036260235.1 Longimicrobium sp. | reverse complement strand
TGGAGTGATGGGGTGATGGGGTGATGGAGTGATGGGGTGATGGGGTGATGGAGTGATGGAGTGATGGAGTGATGGAGTGATGGAGTGATGGAGTGATGGAGTGATGGCGAGGAGGTCCCGTGTGCACGCATCCGCGTCGGGCGGCTAAAGCCGCGGCTACAACAGCGGAAAGCCCCGCAAGCTGCGTGGGGCTTCAACTGCGCGACGAAGTGGCGGCTTCCTTGTCCGCGCAGGCGGAGAGCGTGTCGTCGTTGCGGCGATTTCAATCGCTGGGCGCGGGGCCAGCCTCAGCCGATCGAACCTGAGAACACGTGCGCAGAGGCGGAGCGCGGCCACTCACGCACTCACGCACTGACGCACTCACGCACTTAGTCGATGACCGAGGAACAGCAGCAGATCCGCGACCTGGCGCGGGAATTCGCCGAGAACGAGCTGCGGCCCCACGCCGAGGAGTGGGACCGCGAGGCGCGCTTTCCCCGCGAGGTGATCGACAAGCTGGGCGAGCTGGGGTTCCTGGGGATGCTCCTCCCCGAGGAGTACGACGGGCTGGGGCTGGACACCACCGCCTACCTGCTGGCGCTGGAGGAGATCGCCCGCGGCGACGCCTCCGTGGCCGTGGCGATGAGCGTCCACAACTCCCTCCCCACGCAGATGATCCTGGCCCAGGGGACCCCGGAGCAGAAGGAGCGCTGGCTGCGCCCCATGGCCCGCGGCGAGTGGCTGGGCGCCTTCTCCCTCTCCGAGCCCGACGCCGGCTCCGACGCGGCCTCCATGACGGCGCACGCGCGCCGGGCGGACGGCGGGTGGGTGCTGAACGGCGCCAAGGCCTGGGTGACCAACGGCGGCATGGGCGACGTGGTGGTCGCCATGGTGCGCACCGACACGCCGGACGACCGGCGCGGCGCCAAGGGGATCGGCGCCTTCATCGTCCCGACGAAGACGGAGGGGTACACCGTCGGGAAGAAGGAGGACAAGATGGGCCAGCGCGCCTCCGAGACCGTCGGCATCTCCTTCCACGAGATGTTCCTTCCCCACGACCAGCTGCTGGGCGACCCCTCGCAGGGGTTCATCTACGCCCTGCAGGGGCTGGACAACGGGCGGATGGGGATCGCCGCGCTGGCCATCGGCGTGGCGCAGGCGGCGCTGGAGCACGCGCTTCGCTACGCCGACGAGCGCCAGCAGTTCGGTGAGCCGATCCGCGCCTTCCAGGGGATGCAGTTCAAGCTGGCCAACATGGCCACCCGCCTGGAGGCCGCCCGCGCCCTGCTGCACCGCGCCGCCGCCGCCAAGGAGGCGGGCCAGCCGGTGACGCGGCTGTCGTCCATGGCCAAGCTGTTCGCCAGCGAGACGGCCATGTACGTGACCACCGAGGCCGTGCAGGTGTTCGGCGGCTACGGCTACGTCAAGGAGTACCCGGTGGAGCGGCTGTTCCGCGACGCCAAGGTGACGGAGATCTACGAGGGAACGAGCGAGATCCAGCGCACGGTGATCGCGCGCGACCTCTACCGGTAGGCCGCCGGACGTCAGGGCCACCCCCTGCGCGGGCCGCGCGCCCGCCCCACACGGAACGCAAAACGAGCTTCGGAACGGGCATGGAACTGTTTTCTCTGATCGGTGAGCACGACCACGAGCAGGTCGTCTTCTGCCACGAGCCGTCGTGCGGCTACAAGGGGATCATCGCCATCCACAACACCGTGCTGGGGCCGGCGCTGGGGGGAACGCGGTACTGGAACTACAACAACGACGAGGAGGCGTTCGTCGACGCCCTGCGCCTGTCGCGGGGAATGACGTACAAGGCGTCGGTGGCGGGGCTCAACCTGGGCGGCGGCAAGTCGGTCATCGTGGGCGATCCGAAGCGCAGCAACCGGGAGGAGATCTTCCGCGCCCACGGGCGCTTCGTGGAGACGCTCAAGGGCCGCTACATCACCGCCGAGGACGTGGGCACCTCCGTGGACGACATGGAGTTCGTGGCGATGGAGACGGAGCACGTCACCGGCCGCGCGCAGACCTCCGGCGACCCGTCGCCGGTGACGGCGTACGGCGTGTACCGCGGCATCAAGGCGGCGGCCATGGCGCGCTACGGCAGCGACAGCCTGAGCGGCAAGACGGTCACGGTGCAGGGCGTCGGCCACGTGGGCTACTACCTGTGCCAGAACCTGGCCTCCGAGGGCGCGCGGCTGGTGGTGACGGACATCGACCAGGAGCGCGTGCAGCGGGTGGTGCACGACTTTGGCGCGCAGGCGGTGGGGCCGGACGAGATCTACGCCGTGGAGGCGGCGGTGTACGCCCCCAGCGCCCTGGGCGCCACCGTGAACGACGACACCATCCCGCTCCTCAAGGTTGACATCGTGGCGGGCGCCGCCAACAACGTGCTCCAGGCCGCCCGCCACGGCGACGAGCTGCACAGCCGCGGCATCCTGTACGCCCCCGACTACGTGATCAACGCCGGCGGGCTCATCAACGTCTACGGCGAGCTGAACGGGTGGACCTCCGAACGCGCCATGCGCAAGGCGGGCGACATCTACGCCACCCTGCTGCGCATCTTCGAGTTGTCGGAGAACGAGGGCGTGCCCACCTACCTGGCCGCCGACCGCATCGCCGAGCAGCGCATCGCCGCCGTGGGCAAGATCCAGCAGACCTGGGTCTGATACCAGATCCGGAAAAGAAAGGGCCTCACGCAGAGTCAGCAGCGTAAGCAGAGTTTGACCTGTGCAAGGGACAACTCTGCTCACTCTGCTGACTCTGCGTGAGGCATTCTTTTTCAGGATTCGGTGTGAACCCGTTATTCCGGGTGTGTCGAAAAGGAGCGGGCCGGCAGCGATGCCGGCCCGTTTTCGTTGAGGGGCGATTATTTTGATCGTTAACTGCTGTGCTCATGGCTGGCGTGTCCAGATCGCTCGCATTTGTGTCTGGAGTGGCAGGTCCAAAGCGATTATCTTAGGACGCACGCTGACTCCATCCACCGGGGCGGACCATGGCCAAGCGCGAACCTCCCGTCGAGCTGTTCTACGATCCCGAAGAGCTGGATCTCCAGGCCCCCCGGATGCGCATCGGCAAGAGCAACGGCCGGTGGGAACTGCGGGACCACGACGGCGCGCTTCTCAGCAGCCATGCGATCCTGCCCGACGCCATCGATGCCGCGCTTGAGCGGTCGGAGGCGTGTTTCAGCGAGATCCTGCTCCGGGGTGCCGACGGGCGGCAGGAGTGGTCGGTGCATCACAATCCGGAATGGATCGAGCTCATCAGGCTCTTGGTCCGCACGGCCCCGTCCCGGAGCGAGGCGGCGGCTTGACATTGGAGCGCTTCGTGGTGGACACGAACGTGGTCATTCAGCATGGAATGTCCACGCTCGGGGGTATCGTGTCGGCTGTGGTGATCCAGGAGCTCACCGCGGGGGCACAGGATACCGCCGAGGTTCGCAGATTGGGGAATGTGCGTGCCGAAGCCGAAGACGACGGCGTGCTGCTCACGCCGGATGGCGAGGACTGGTGGTTCGCGGGCAAGGTGCTGAATGCTCTCTACCACGGACTGCGCTCGCACCGCCGAGGCCATGCCCCGGCGATTCCCAGGGAGGAACAGCAGCGCCTGCTGCGCGACGTGCTGATCGCGCGCAGCGCCAAGCGGATCAACGCCGGCGTCGTCACCTACAACGCAGCCGACTTCGAGAAGATCCGCCGGTTCTGCAACGTGCGGGTTGTGGATCCGAAAGAATTCTTCTAGCGCGGTGCGTGGCGGAAGTTGACCAGGATGACCTCGGCGGAGCCGTCGTCGCGCAGCTCCTCGCAGTTGGAGTAGTTCTCGTCCAGCCAGGGCGACACGCCGTCCAGGGTGCCGTTCTCGTCGCCGGCGGCCTGGTGGGCCATCCACCGGGCCTCTTCGCGGTCCGCCGCCCGCACCACGAAGCCGAAGGCGCGGTCGTACGGCGGCTGCCACGGGTCCTTTCCCTCCACACACCACCACAGCGTATCCGACCTGGGGGTCAGCCTCCAGAGCGCCATCGGGTCTCCCGGTGCGGGTGCATCGTCCAGTGCGCCCCAACCTACGCGCTCGGCGCCGCGGAGGGGAGGGCGCGCGGCATGGCGCGCCCGCCGCGGCGGGTGTAATCTGCACGCATCCCGTGCACCCGATCCCGGTCTGACCGTATGAAGCGCATTGCCATCACCGCCGGACTGCTGCTGCTGGCCGCCTGCGGAGGCGACGACCCCACCCCGGCCGAGTTCTTCGACGTCGCGCGGCAGGTGCTGCGCTTCGCCGAGCAGGACGCGCGGCAGAACCAGCCGGGGCGCGTGGCCGACGGCCCGCTGTACGTGAACGTGCACTCCTTTCGCAGCGCCGCCCACCGGGTGACGGGCGAGACCATCTCGGAGGACAGCATGTCGCGCGCGCTGGGCGAGCCCACGCAGGCGCTGCAGGAGCAGGTGCTGCTCTGCGACACGGCGTCGGGCTTCGGCGGGTGCTGGGTGCGCAAGTACGGGGTGTGGGTCAACCTGAACCTGATGCGCCACGCCGGCGACGAGATGACCGCCTACGTGCGCACCAGCAGCACCGACCGCCGCTCCATCCCCACCACCTGGTGCGACCGGGTGTGGGAGCTGGACTTCCGCCGGCAGGAGAGCGGCGCGTGGCGCCTCTCCGGCCAGCGCCTGCGCCGCGACTGCACGCAGGAGGAGCAGTAGCCTCGCCCCTCCCCGTGGCACGGCGCGGGAGCCGCGCCGGAGCCCACGCGGCGGATTCCCGTACGGATCGTACAGCCGGTGCCCGAAAAAAGCGCCGCGACCCGCCCGGCGTCATCCGCATCCTTTCCCCTTCCTTCCCCCTCACCCCGGCCCGTCTTTCCCGGTAGCGTCCTCCTCGCCGGGCGGGGGCCGCTGCTGGCCAGCATCCGCATCTCCCCCCCGGCGCCGCGCGGCGGCGGCGAGCTGGGCCAGGTGCTCCGTCAACCGCCGGTCCGCGTGCCGCGGCGGCTGGGCGGTGTGCAGGCGGATGGCCTGCTCCATCCGGATCCAGTCGTGGAGGTGCGCGGCGGCCCGCGCCAGCTCCAGCAGCGTGCGCACGTGGTTTTCGCGGGCGCCGGGACGGTTGATGAGCGACCAGGCGTTGCTCCACGCCTCCTCGTACAGCCGCCGCTCCCCCGTTCCCGCGGCGGCGCGCGCCAGGATGGCCAGGGTGAGCGCTCGCTCGGCCGGCTCCGTGCGGGAGACCAGCAGCTTTTGCAGGATGGGGATGGCCCGGCCGTAGCTGCCGCGCGTGACCCACAGGTAGGCGAAGTCGTGCTGCAGCTCCGGCTGCCGGGGGTGCCCGCGGCCGTAGGCGCGCATGGCCGCGCGGGCGTAGCGCTCCGCGTCGTCCAGCTCGCCCGCCTCCATGGCGAGCAGGAAGAGTCCGTGCAGCGCGGCCCCGCGGATGGCCAGCAGGCCGTGCCGGCGGCCGGCGCGCATGGCCATGGTGTAGTAGCGCCGGGCGGCCGCGCGCGCGTCGCGGCGCGCGTACAGCAGCCCCATGTCCACGTACGCCTGTGCGTAGCTCTGCCAGTCCTTGCGCCGCCGCGCCAGCCCGATGCAGCGGCGCAGCCACGTCTCCGCGCGGGCGTGGCGCCCCCAGCGCAGCGCCAGGCTCCCCACGGTGTAGGCGGGGCCCGCCTCCTCGGGCGACGCCAGGGCGGCGGCCTGCGCCATGGCCAGCGCCGTCCCGAAGGCGCCGCGCTCCTGCGCCCAGCGCGAGATCTCCACGCACACCAGGCTCACGATCTCCGGGCTGGCCGTGCAGGGGCTGCCCACCACCGCCGCCAGTGTGGTGAGCGACACCTCCAGCGTGGGGTCCGCGCCGCAGCCGCGCAGCTGCTCCAGGCGCTTGTTGGCCGCGTCGGCGGTGAACAGCCCTTCGCGCCGCTCCGCCTCCACGGACGCCCACAGCGTCACGTCGCGCAGGGCGTTCCACAGCAGCAGCCCCAGGTCGCCCTTGAGCTCCTCCAGGATCTGCGATGCCTCCAGCGTTT
>DATAAG010000570.1:0-2475 GCA_036260235.1 Longimicrobium sp. | reverse complement strand
GAGACGATCATCTCCGTCCCCCGCTCCAGGCAGATCCCCACCTGCGTCTCCGGCCCGACGCCGAGACCGGCGAGATGGTGCGCCAGCCGGTTCGCCCGCTCGTTCAACGCGCCGTAGCTGAGGGTCTCTCCCTCGAATTCGATCGCCACGGCGTCCGGCGTGCGCGCCGCCTGGGCTTCGAACAGCTCGTGGATGCACCGGTCCGCGGGAACCTCGGCCGCCGTGTCGTTCCACGCCTCCAGCACGAGCGCGCGCTCCGCCTCGCCGAGCAGTTCCAGCCGCGAAAGCCGCACGTCCGCGTCCGCGGCGACCTGCTCCAGCACCCGCTCCAGATGCCCCAGCATCCGCCGGACGGTGGAGCGGTCGAAGAGGTCGGTGCTGTACTCCAGCACGCCATGGACGCCGCCGTCGTGCGGGACGGCGGTGAGCCCCAGGTCGAACCGGGTGGTCTCCACCTCCGCGGCCACCCCCTCCATCCGCAGCCCCGCGAGGCCGAAGCCGGAGCGGTCGGCGTTCTGCAGCGCGAACATCGCCTGGAAGAGCGGCGCGTGGCTCAGGGAGCGCTCGGGCCGCAGCTCGGCCACCAGCCGCTCGAACGGCACCTCCTGGTGCTCGTACGCGCCCAGCGTTCCCTCGCGCACGCGCCCCAGCAGCTCGCGGAAGGTGGGGTCTCCACCGAGATCGGTGCGCAGCACGAGCGTATTCGCGAAGAAGCCGATCAGCTCCTCCACTTCCTTCCGCGTCCGCCCCGCGATGGGGCTGCCGACGACGATGTCCTCGCTCCCGCTGTACTTCGACAGCAGCAGCTGGAAGGCGCCCAGCATCACCATGTACAGCGTGGCGCCCTCGCTCCGGCCCAGCGCCTGGAGACGGTCGAGCAGCGCGCGCGGCAGGCCGAACGTCTCCCGCGCGCCGCGGTGCGACTGCACCGGCGGCCGGGGCCGGTCCGTCGGCAGCTCCAGCAGCGCCGGCGCGTCCAACAGCCGGTCCTTCCAGTAGCCGATCTGGCGGTCGAGCACCTCGCCCTGCAGCTGTTCGCGCTGCCACACGGCAAAGTCCGCGTACTGCACCGGCAGCTCGGCTAGCGGCGAATCACCCCCATCGCGATAGGCCGCGTACAGCGCGCCCAGCTCGCGCAGGAGGACGCCGCTGCTCCATCCGTCGCTGACGATGTGGTGGATGCACAGCAGCAGGACGTGCTCCTCGTCCGCCACCCGGAGCAGCGCGGCGCGGACGAGCGGGCCCTCGGCGAGGTCGAACGGACGCGCCGCATCCTCCCGCGCGCGCCGCCGCACCATGGCCTGCGCCGCCACCGCGTCCAGCGCCGACAGGTCCTCCACCGGCAGCGCGAAGCCGGCGAAGGGCGCGATCACCTGCACCGCGCCTCCGTCCGCCTCGCGGAAGACGGTCCGCAGCGACTCGTGGCGGCGGACGATCTCACCCAGGCTCCGCTCCAGCGCGTCCACGTCCAGCGCGCCGGTGAGGCGCAGCGCGGCGGGGATGTTGTACGGCGCGCTCCCGCCCTCCAGCCGATCCAGGAACCAGAGGCGCTCCTGGGCGAACGAGAGCGGGAGGGGACGGTCACGATCGACGGGTACGACCGGCGGCAGCGCGCGCGCGCCGCCCTGCCGCAGCGCATCCACCCGGGCGGCCAGCTCCGCCACCGTGGGCCCCTCGAAGAGCGCGCGGAGCGGAACGACGACCCCCAGCGCGTTCTGCACCCGCGCCAGGAGCCGCGTCGCCAGCAGCGAGTGCCCGCCGAGCGCGAAGAAGTCGTCGTGCACGCCGACGGATTCCCTACGAAGGACCTCGGCCCAGAGCTGCGCCAGGATCTCCTCCGTCGGCGTGCGCGGCGCGGCGGGGCGCGAGTCCGTCGCGGCCGCCTCCGGCTCCGGCAGCGCGCGGTGGTCCACCTTGCCGTTCGCCGTCAGCGGCACCGCCGCGATCGCCACGAACGCCGCGGGGACCATGTAGTCGGGGAGGATGGACTTCAGGTGCGCCCGCAGCGCCTCCGCCTCGATCCCGGCGCCCTCGCGCGGGACGGCGTAGGCGACGAGCGCGCGGTCCGGGTCCTCGCCCCGCGCGGCGACGACGGCCTCGCCCACGGAAGGATGCTTCGCCAGCGCGGCCTCGATCTCCCCCAGCTCCACGCGGAAGCCGCGCACCTTCACCTGGCCGTCCACGCGGCCGGCGGGCTCCACGGCGCCGTCGGGGCGGTAGCGGCCCAGGTCGCCGGTGCGGTACGCGCGGTCGGCCGGGTCGCCGGTCAGGGGATTGGGGACGAAGCGCGCGGCCGTCAGCTCCGCGTCGTTCAGGTAGCCGCGCGAGAGATACGGGGTGCGGACGGCGATCTCCCCCCGCTCGCCGATTCCGGCCAGCGTTCCCGACGGCGTGATGACCAGCAGGTCCACGCCCTCGATCCCGCGGCCCACGGGGACGGCCGGGCCCACCGCCGCCAGGTCGGCGGGGAGGCGG
>DATAAG010000569.1:0-14389 GCA_036260235.1 Longimicrobium sp. | reverse complement strand
GGGAATAGGGAATAGGGAATAGGGAATAGGGAATAGCCTGCAACTGCAACGAGGACGCGGAGAACGGATGGGAGTTCTCCGCGTCCTCTCGTTTGCTTCGCGGCCTCCGCGTGGACCGCCGCTCAGCGGACGGCGAGGGTGGCCCCCATGTTGGGATGGAAGGCGCACACGTAGGCGTAGCTCCCCGGCCGCTCCACCACCACGCTCGCCTGCGCACCGGCAGCCATCGATCCCGTATCCCACCCCGAGCCGCGGTCCGTGGCCGTGTGCGGCACCACGTCACGGTTGATCCACACGATCGTGTCGCCCGCGCGCGCTTCCACCGTCTGCGGCTGGTACTGGAAGGCGCTGATCTCGATCACGTGCCTGCGCGGCGCGGCACCGCCCCCGCCGCACGCGGCGGCGAGGGCGAGGGCCACGGCGCCGGCGGCGCGGATCAACTGCTCCCCCCCAGCCGGGCCTGGATCTGCCGTGCGTGCTGCAGGTGCGCCTCCACGGCGGGGCGGGTCTGCTGCAGGAGCGCCTTCAGCTCCCCGCTGGTGGCGCTCGGGATCAGCGTCTGGTCGATGGCGTCCAGCACCGCCTGGTGGTAGGTGACCTCGTGGTCGATGTACGCCCTGTCGAACGCGGCGCCGCTCTGCCCCTGCAGCGCCGTGCGGCTCTGCTCGCCGCCCTGGCGCAGCTGGTCGCTGGTCGCGCTGCGCTCCGGCGTCACGCCCAGCCGCCCCACCAGGTCCGACGCGGCCCTGTTCACCCCCGAGTGGTCCGTCACCATCTTCTCCGCGAACGCCTTCACCTCCGCGTCCGTGGCACGGGTGCGCGCCAGCTCGCCCGCGGCGATGTCCACCTCGTTCGCCGCCACGACGATGTCCGCGATCTGCGGGTCCGTCACCGCGGGCGCCGGCGCGGCGGCCTGGGGGGCGGAAGCCTGGGCGGCCGGCGCGGCCGCGGCCTCCACCTGCGCCGTCTGCTCTTCTCCTTCGGCGCCGGAGCAGGCGGCGGTCAGGGCGGCGGCGGCAAGGATCAGTGCGGTTCGCATCACGTTCCTCCGGTGAGGATGGGTGGATTTGACCTGCGCGGAGCTATCATAGGAACGTTTCTCCTATTTGTCAAATTCTTTATTGTGATATTGGACAACAGCCGTTCCGGTTGCTATTTTTCTGACAGGCGGCATCCAGGTGCATGGCCCGCCTCGCGACCAGCGATTGAAATCGCTGCGACAACTACGCACTGTCCGCCTTCGCGGACACCGTACCGCAGCGCTCCGAGCCGGGCGCCACGCAGTCCGCGCAGGCGCGCTTCGTGACGTTTCAGCAGCGGTTTCGACCGCCGGACGTGGGGCCGGCCTTGCGGTCGCACCATCCGGACGACGTGAGGATACGTGACGCAGGCAAGCCAGTGGATCGAGCGGCTGCTCGCCAGCACCCGCGGAGAGATCATCGCGCTGCTGCGCCGCTCCAGCCGCACCGTGGGCGAGCTGGCGGAGGCGCTGCGCCTGACGGACAACGCCGTGCGCTCGCACCTGGCCGCGCTGGAGCGGGACGGCCTGGTGGAGCAGCGCCGCAGCCCGCGCGGCAGCGTGGGAAAGCCGCCGTCCGTCTACACGCTCACGCCGGCCGCGGACGCGCTCCTTCCCAAGGCGTACGCGCCCGTGCTGGGCGTGCTGCTGACCACGCTGCAGGAGCGGCTGGGCCGCGAAGGCACCACCGAGCTGCTGCGCGAGGTGGGCCGCCGGGCCGCCGCGGGCCGCGCGGGGGTGGGCGAGGACGTGCGGATGCGGATCGACGCGGCGTACGGCGTGCTGGGGGAGCTGGGGGGCGTGGCGGACCTGGAGGAGCGGGAAGACGCGGTGGTGATCCGCGGGTTCAGCTGTCCGCTGGCCGCGCTGGTGCCGGACCACCCGGAAGTCTGCCAGCTGGCGGAGGCGCTCCTCTCCCAGATCGTGGGCCTGCCCGTGCGCGAGCACTGCGAAAAAGGCGACCGCCCCCGCTGCTGCTTCGAGATCCCGCTGCCGCGGGCCGGGTGAGGCGCGAAGATCCCACCAGGATGCATACGGCGTCGCGAGGGTGCGAGACCTTGCGCGCGCGGCACCAGGGACGTATTCGGCGCCCTGCACCTGAAGACGCCGTCTCCTGCATCGCCCGCCACTCCACTCTTCACCGGAAGACGAGAATGCCGCCCTCCACCATGATCCTGCGGTTCCGCGACCTCTCCACGGCAGAAGGCGACACGCTGCGCCTGCACGCCGACCAGATCCAGAAGCACGGCCACGTCTGGTGGGGGTGGTGGGCCAAGGCGGGAGAGCGCGTTCCGCCCGAGGTGTTCGGGGCGCTGCTGCAGCGCGCGCGGGCGGACGGAGGACTGGCCGTCTGGCTCTTCGACTCCGGGCGCAGGCAGCTGTACCGGGCGCTGCTCCGGGACATGGAGTGGGATCTCGCGGGCGAGCCGATCGCCGCGCCCGAGGAAGGGAAGGCAACTCCCGGGTACTACAACCAGGGCGGCACGGCCCGGTACAAGGCGTGGTTCAGGTTCTCGGAGATCTCCGCCCAGCCGGAGGCAGATCCCGCGGCGGTGCTGCAGTCGTATTCGTACGAGCAGGTGGACGACTTCTTCGAGCACGGGGCTTCACGCTTCCGCGTGTTCTACGGCAAGCGGATCGCTTCGCTGGAGGAGCTGCGGCAGCAGGAACGGACCATCTGGTTCGTGCGTGACGCGCGCCCGGACGATCCGCAGCAGGAGATCCGGCTGCTGGATTCGCACCGAATCAGCCCGGGCCACTTTCCCGAGCAGTTTCAGCAGTCGGCCAGCCTGAACCTGCTGTGGCTGTCGGACGTGCATTATTCGCTCGACGGGCACCACGCCTTTCCCGCGGCCCCCGACGCGTACGCCAAGCCGCTGGCGGACCGCATCGAGCACGCGTGCCAGGAGTTCGGCGTGCGTGACCTGGGCGGGATCATTCTCTCCGGGGACCTGTCGTGGCGGGCGGCACCCGAGGAGTTCGCACACGCGCTGCACCTGATCCGGCGCCTGCAGACGTGGAGCCGCCTGGACAACTACCAGGTGGCCGTGTGCCCGGGAAACCACGACATCCCCTTCTCCACCGCTCCGTGGGAGAAAGGCGGCACGGTGGAACGATCGCCGGCAGACGCCACGCGCGAGTACGCCAGGTTCTACTCCGAGCTGTTCTACCTCGCGCCCAACGAGTTCCTCAGCTGCGGGCGCAAGTTCCTGCTGGGAGGCGCCGTCCCGGTGGAGCTGGTCTGCCTGAACAGCTCGCTCCTGTGGCAGAAGAAGGGCGTGTTCCAGGGCCATGGCTTTGTCGGTGAAGACCAGCTTCAGGATGCCGCGCGAAAGATGGGATGGACGGAAAGGACGTCGGAACCGCTTCCCCTCCGCATCGTGGTGGTCCACCACCACCTGATGCCGGTGACCTTCCGGGAGCAGCCCGTGGCGGAACGATCGTACAGCGCCGTGCTGGACGCCGAGGCACTGACGCGCTGGCTGCTGCAGCACCACGTGCAGGTGGTGCTGCACGGGCACATGCACTCACCCTTCCACACGACGGTCGAGCGGCCGCTCCAGTTCGGCCCCGGGCCGCGGCACCGCCTGCACGTGTTCGGCATGGGGAGCAGCGGCGTGGGAGTGGGGGACCTGGGCGAGGTAAAGCAGAACCTGTTCGGCGTGATGAAGCTCTCGCGCGAGGCCCTGACGATGACGTACTATTCGGTCGATCCCACCAACCCGCCAGGCCGGCTCGCGGAACTGCAGGTGCGCCTGCGGCAGGCCGCGGATTGACTCCGGCCCCGGCCGGACGCCCGGCTGCCCATGGCGAAGCACGGGAGCGGGTCCGGGTGCGACCTCAATGGCGAGAGAGGAGGACGGCTGGAGTGAAAGACGGCGTCTCGGTCCTGGTGACGGACCTCGACAACACCCTGTTCGACTGGGTGGACATCTGGCACCGCTCGTTCTCCGCCCTGCTCGCCGAGCTGCACCGGGCGAGCGGCGTGCCCCACGAGCGCCTTCTGGACGAGATCCGCGCCATCCACCGCCGGTACGGTACCTCCGAATACGCGTTCCTGGCAGAGGAACTGGGCTGCGTACGCGAAAGCATGCCGCGGGAGCAGTGGGAAGCCGCCGTCCGGGCGGCCAACCAGGCCGGGCGCGACGCCCGCCACGCCGCCACGCGGCTCTACCCGGGTGTGCAACGAACCCTGAAGCAGTTGCGGGACAGGGGGGTGCTCATCATCGGCTACACCGAGTCCTCCTCGTTCTACACTGGCCGGCGGGTGCGCAGGCTGGGGCTGGACGGCCTGCTGCAGATCCTCTATTCCCCGCCCGACCACGAGCTTCCCGCGGGGTTCACGCCGGAGCAGGTCAGGGGCCATGCCTGCGACTACTACGAGTTCAAGCACACTCGCCACTATCACACCCCGGCCGGAGAGCTCAAGCCCAACCCGGACCTCCTGCGGGCCATCCTGGACGGGGTCGGTGCGTCACCGGCACAGGCGGTGTACGTAGGCGACAGCCCCATGAAGGACATTGCCATGGCCCAGGACGCCGGCGTCACCGACGTGCTGGCGCTGTATGGCAGAGCCCAGGACCGCGACGCGTACGAGTTGCTCCGGCGGGTGACCCACTGGACCGAGGAAGACGTGGCGCGAGAACGGCGGATACTGGAGCGGGGTGACATCCGGCCCAGCTACGTGCTGAAACGCTCGTTCGCGGAATTGCCGGGATTGTTCCCGTTCGTCGCGTTCACGGGACGCGATCCGGCCGCGACCGCCGCGGCCTGACGACGATCCTGCAAACGTGACGCGGGCGTGGGCATCCCGCTCCCCCGCGCCGCCGCCTGATCAGCGGCGGGGATCGCGGGACACACACCTGCCGGTGGCGCCGCCCCCGCCCGGCAGTTGGAATTGAGACGGTTGCTCCAACATCACGAACTCCGCCTGCGCGGACTCGCGGTAACGATTGCCCATGCCCCCTTGGACTGCGGCTGCGACCGGCGTAGATCGCAGCGCAGTTCCCCGGGGCAGGCGAGGCCCCGTCCGGCGACGTGCCGGGACGGGGCTTCTGTCGTTCACGGCGGGCGGGTATGCCCGCTCATACCGGATCCGACAAAAGAATCTGCACGCAGAGCAGCAGAGCAGCAGAGCAGCAGTACGCGCCCTCTGCTGCTCTGCTGCTCTGCTGCTCTGCGTGACAGAAGTGTTTTTGCGGACCCGGTATCAGGCGCGAAGGCGCCCTACCGCACCTTCACCCGCTTGTTCTTCTTCGTCGTCTCCTCGACGGGGGCGATGGTGGTCAGCTCACCCAGCTCGGTCTCAATCGCGCTGAAGGGGCTGAAGATGAACTGCACCGCGCCGGTAACCAGGTTGGTGGAGCTGCCCCAGAGGATGCCGGCCAGGAAGACGGTCCCGTCGGTGTGCGTGCCGAACACCGGTGAACCGCTGTCGCCGCCCGCCACGAAGGCGCCCACCAGGCTCTGGCACCGCTGCGTGACCTCCGACCCGCTGACGTTGACGTCCACGCACGTCGCCGTGACCGTGCCCTGCGTCCAGCCGGTGGTGCGGCCGGTCTTGTTCAGCGTCTGCCCCATCACCGGGTTCGCCTGCTCGGCGGAGATGCGCCAGGTGGGCGCCACGCTGTCGATCACCAGCACGGAGGGATCGTTGTCGCCGCTGACGGTCCCCGGGTTGGGCGCCGCGGCGCGGGCCACGTTGCCCAGCGTGAAGGTCTGGCCGGCGCCGTACTGCGCGCGCGAGGCGTCGCTGTAGCGGCAGGCGCGCCCCACCGGGCAGTCGCCGCCCATCGCGTACGCCGGGTCCTCCACCTCGAAGCCGACGAAGTTGTCGGGGTTGGGGATCACGCCGCCGCGCGTGGCCTGGTAGTAGTCGGTCCGCAGGTCGGTGCCGCCCTGCTTGTTGGTGCAGTGCGAGTTGGTGATGAACGAGTTCACCCCGTCCTGCACGGCGTTGAAGCCCAGCGTGCAGACGCTCACCAGCGGGCTTGCCGGCGAGGCGAAGAACTGGATCTGCAGCCCCCCGTGCGGCGGGCGGATCTTGTCACGCAGGCTGGCCACCTGCAGCACCGGCGCGGCCACCTGCACCTCGACCGCCGCCGCGGGTACGCCGGCCGTCAGCAGCGTGCTGGCGATGGACGACACGGCCGCCGCATCCACGCCGCCGAAGCGCAGGCGGTTGGCGCCCTCGTCGATGTCACCGAACACGGCGCCGGGCTGGGTGAGCGCCTGCACCCAGGAGCCGCGGTACCACGCGTCCAGCTGCGCGTACTCGTACTGACCCTGGCGAACCTGCAGGTCGGCGGCGCTCCAGCCGAAGCTGGCCAGGAAGCCCGCCAGCGCGGTCTCGGCGGCCGGGCGCTGGGCGGGGTCCGTCAGGTACACCGTGGGCGCGCCGTTCTCGTCGATGAAGTACCCGCCGAAGCCGGGCACCGCCTGCGCCACCGCCATCTGGTCGGGCGTGGGATCGGCCGAGACGCTCGCGGCCTGGAGCGGAGCGCCGCCGGCCGCGGCCGGGCCCAGCGGCTCGCCGGCGCGGTCGCACGCGGCGAGCGCCGCGGCGGCCAGCAGGATGAGAACACGTTGCATGTGCCACCTCGTGCGGGGGAATGAGCATCGTCCGGCGCCGAGCTGACTCTCGCGCCCGCCGCCGACGGACCGGTGAACGGCCGCCTCATGAGCATCGCTCATTCCCGCGTGCGCCGTCGCGCCACGTATTGGCGAAACCGCGGATCCTCATCCCGCAAGTCGTTGCCGCGCAGTACGCTAGGATATGCCGAGCGCCGCGGCGAGGCACGCCGGGACCCGCCGCACGCCTCACAGGACAGCGGCGACCATGTGCTTTGCTTCACCGGAATGGTGAAGCCTGCACCAAATTGTGCACACACTGGCGGCTCCGGGTCCGCGGAACGCCGAGGGCCGTCCGCGTGGTCGCGGACGGCCCCTTCGCAATTACGCACTTGCACTCAGGCACGCTCCTACTGCGCGTATCGCAGGATGTCGTAAATGAAGCGCGTGCCCCAGCCCAGGTTCTCGATGCTGATGCGCTCGTCGTTGCCGTGCATCATCTGCTGGTGCTCACTGCTCTCCACCCGGAACGGGTCGATGCCGTAGGTGATGATCCCCAGCCGGCGATAGGTGGGGCGGTCGCTCGCCGCGGTGAACATCGGCGTCGTCACCAGCGCGCCGGGATCGCGCTCCCGCGCCGCGCGCTCGATGGCGCGGAACAGGTCCGTGTCCACCGGGTTCTCCAGCGGCGTCTTGGGCGCCATGATGGTCGTCCAGGTGATGCCGCTGTCCGCCGCGATCGCCTGCAGCCGCCGGAGCACCGTGTCCGGGTCCGCGCTGGGAAGGAGGCGGATGTCGATCTCTGCGACCGCCTCCGCCGGGATCACGTTGGTCTTGTTGGACCCGGTGAGCACCGTGAGCGAGATGGTGTTGCGCAGGATGGCGTTCCAGTACACGTCGCGCAGGATCCACTCGCGGGCCCGCGGATCCGCCAGCGCGGCGCGCACGTCGGCCAGCCAGGCGCGCTGCTCGCCCGGGTAGTTGCGCGAGATGTCGCGGAAGTACTTCTCCACCCCCGGCGTGACCTCCAGCGGCGTCTCGTACTGGGCGATGCGGGCGAGCGCCGCCACCAGCCGCGGCACCGGGTTCTCGCGCGTGGGGCGGCTGGCGTGGCTGGGCGTGCCGGCGACGCGCAGCCGCTGCCAGAAGGTGCGCTTTTCCGCCACGCCCACCCCGTAGAACTGCAGCTGCCCGTTCTCGAGGGGGATGTCGCCGCCCTCGGTGATCAGGTACTCCACGTCGCGCAGCAGTTCCGGGTGGCGCTCCACGAAGCGGACGGCGCCGGTGGAGCCCAGCTCCTCGTCCGCGTTGGCGATGTAGACGATGTCGCGCGTGAGCCGCACGCCGCTGCGCTTGAGGGCGATCATCGCCAGCAGGTGCACCACGCCGTCGCCCTTCATGTCGATGGCGCCGCGCCCCCACACGTACCCGTCGCGCACCAGCCCCGCGAACGGGTCCACCGTCCAGTGCTGCGGCGACGCCGGCACCACGTCGATGTGGTGCACCAGCGCGATCGCGCGCTTCGACCCGTCCCCGCGCAGCCGCGCGTAGAGGTTGGCGCGGCCGGCGCCGAGCACGTCCTCGTCCAGGATCTGCGCCTCGATCCCCTCGCGCTCCAGGAAGCGCGCCAGGAACTCCGCGCCCGCCTTCTCGTTGCCGGGCGGGTTGGTGGTGTTGATGCGGATGTACTCGGAGAGGATCTGCACCGCCTCGTTCCGCAGCGCGTCCCAGTCCACCGGGCGCGCCGGCGCCGGCTGGGCGGCCGCGGGCGCCGCGGCGAGCATCGTCATCGCGATAAGGATCAGAGCCCTGCGCATCGGTCGCATCTTCCCTGGTTCCCCTGAAATCCATCCGGCGCCCGCCGACCTGACGGCCGCCTCACGTGTCTTTCGCACTTTCGCACTCTCGCACTTTCGCACTTCCCTCACGGCAGCCGGACGCGGCGCACCTCCCGCAGGCCGCCGCCCTCCTCCACCGCCTCCACCAGCTCGCCGCCCAGCAGCGCGAAGATGCGCCCGTCGGCAAAGAACGGCACCACGTCCCGGCTGCCGGCCAGCTCCGCCGACGGCATCAGCTCGCCCAGCGCGCGGATGCCGGTGCCGTCGTAGCGCAGGAAGACGGCGCCGGTGGCGCGCCACGAGTGCTCCGTGAGGCGCATCCCCATCGGCATCCCGATGCGGCCGGCGATGGGACCGTCCGGCGCGTGCACCACGCCGGGCATCCGCCCCTCGTGGTGCATCACCCCCCGGCGCCAGATCCCGGCCGCGCGCACGGGGTTCCCGGGGAGCAGCAGCACCACCTGCAGGCTGTCGCCGCCTGTCCCCAGCAGGCTCAGCGCGGCGTCGTCGGCCAGCGGCTGCAGCGCGTGGGTGGGGCTGCGCAGGGGGTGCCACATGTTCACCGCGGTGTCTGCCCAGCGCAGCGACCCCATCCCCAATCCTTCCAGCGAGGCCTGGGACACCAGCCCCGACTGCACCATGTAGTCGTCGTGCAGGCGGTTGGCGTAGAGCAGCCAGTCGCCCACGAAGGTGCTGTAGTGGCGGCCCGGGAAGCGCGGCAGCCGGCGGTAGTGCGCCTGCACCAGCCCGCCGCGCCCGTCGCCGAACGCGGAGAGAGGAAGCCGCAGCAGCGCCAGCGACGGCGGATGCGAGCGCGACTCCTCCGTCCACCCGTCGTGCAGCAGGCTCACGTTCAGGTAGCCGTCGCGCTCCAGGTACGCGGCGGAATACGGCGATCCGTCCACCCGCGCCGCGGTGGGCGCCGAGCCGTCCAGCGGCATGCGCAGGAGGAACTTGCGCTCCGGGCGGTAGCCCTGGTCGCGCGGGTCGGCCTGCTCCGTCCACAGGTAGACGGCGGTGGGAGAGACGTGCACGCCCAGGGGATTAGGCGCGTAGAGCGCGGTCGCCGTGCACGCCATCTGCGGTCCGACCGGGTCGCAGACGGTCACGGAGTGCAGCACCGGCGTGTTCATCCAGCCCATGGCGGGAAAGACGGGACGGTACACGCGCTGCGGCGCCGCCAGGACCGCGAACGCGCCATCCGCGCCGCGCATGGCCGGCAGCAGCGCGTCGAGCTCCATCTCCCCGGCCGCGACCTCCAGCCGGTTGTAGAACACCAGCTTTCCACCCGCCAGGCGGGCGGCGTGCTTCTGCGCGTACGGGGACTCGGCGGAGCGCAGGACGGCGGTGCCGCGGTGCTCCAGCCGCCCGCTCGCGTCCAGCCGGAACCAGGCGACGTGGTTCTCCGCCGGCGCCCCGCCCCGCAGGCCAAGCACGTACACGTCGCTCCCGGAGACGAGCAGGTCGTGGAAGTACGTCCCGTCCATCTGCGCCCCGGGCCCAAGCGCGTCCACGGTCTCGACGGGCTCCAGCGCGCCCCCGCCGATGTGCACGGTGGAGAGCCGCCCTTCGCGCAGCACCAGCAGGTGCTCCCCGACCGCGCGGACGACGGGGTCACCGCCGACGTTGGGCCGCCGCGGCTCCACCGCCGCCGGGGCCGGGTCGGGCGCCGGCTCCGCGGCGGAGTCGCCCGGCGGGGGCGGCACCGGGGTCGGGGTGTACGCCGCCGTCGACCCCAGCGGCGGCTTGCTGCGGATCGCTGCCACCAGCGTCTCGTGATAGTCCATCAGCTCCGCCTCGGAGCGGAACGCGTGCAGCGTCGCCCCTTGCGGTGAGGGGCCGGAGTCCGGGGCCGGCGGTCCGCCGCACGCGCCCGCCGCGACGGCGAGCAGCGGGAGCGCGAGCAGCACGGGGCGAACGGATGGTACAGCGGCGCGGGGCCAGGCGAGGGGCATCGTCTCCGGTGGGGCAGGGGAGTGTGCGGTGGATGAGCGGATGCTACTGCCGTTCGGCATCGCCCGTCAAACGCGGGCCGAGGCGATTGTTGAAATCGGGGACTTCCATCGATGTCGGCGCCCTCAATGGCTGGAGGATTGGGATGCCACGGCTGGTCCCGCCCCGCCAGCAGCCGCAGGAGCACGGGAAAGGGCCGTCCGCATCGCGCCGACGGCCCCGGCCATGTAGATCGCCGGGGCCAGCACGTAGAACATGGAGAGCAGGACGAGAACCGGCAGGAGCTCGAACATCGGGAGGGGAACCGCGGAGTGGGTGGGCACCGCGAAGGGCGCGGCGGTGCATCCGCCACGCGCCCGCGGTGCGTGCCGTCTCAGACGTTGAAGCGAAAGAGGAGGATGTCGCCCAGTCCACCGGCCGCGCCGGCGCGGGTTGGGCGGCCGCGGGCGCGGCGGCCATCATCATCGCGGCCAGGCGCAGAATGCTGCGCATCTTCGGCATCGTCTCGTGTCGTTCGGGGGTGGATGCGCGAAGATAGCCGTGTGGACGTGGAGCGGGTAGGTGCCGGGCTTCGCGGGCCCGGCCCGGAACGCGGACGGGGCCGCCCGCACCATCGCGGACGGCCCCGTCTGAACCGGGTACCTTCGGAGCTTCTCAGCCGGCGCTCATCACAGCGTCGACTTGAACAGCAGGCGGTTCGGCGTGCCGGTCACGTTCCCGGAGATCACGTTGGTGGTGGCGTTGTTGATGATCCACGTGCGGATGGTGGAGTACCCCACGTCGCCGTAAGTGGCCTTGTACAGCGCGCCCACGCCCGCCACGTGCGGCGAGGCCATCGAGGTGCCGCTGATGGTGTTGGTCTGCGTGTCCGTCTGGTACCAGGCGCTGGTGATGCTGCTGCCGGGCGCATACACCTCCACGCAGCTCCCCCAGTTGCTGAACGACGACTTGGCGTCCGTGCTGGTGGAGGACGCGACGGTGGTCACCGTCGAAGCACGCGCGGGCGAGCGGGTGCAGGCGTCCACGTTCTCGTTGCCCGCGGCCACGGCCACGAACACGCCCGCGTTGGACAGGCGGTTCACCGCGTCGTCCGTCGCCTGGCTGGCGCCGCCGCCCAGCGACAGGTTGGCCACCGCCGGCTTGGCGTGGTTGGCCGTCACCCAGTCGATGCCCGCGATGATGGTGGAGTAGGCGCTGCCGCCGCTGCAGGTGAACACCTTGACGGCGCGGATGCGCGCCGCCTTGGCGACGCCGTACGTCTTGCCGCCCACGGTGCCGGCCACGTGCGTGCCGTGCCCGTTGCAGTCGGAGGCGTTGCCGTCACCCGTGGCGTTGTACATGTTCGCCGCGCGGGTGGTGCCGTCGGCGTTGCGGAACTCGCTGTGCGTGGCGCGCACGCCCGTGTCGATGATGTACGCGTACACGTTCGAGGCGGTCGTCGTGTAGCTGTACGTGCCGGAGAGCGGCCGCGAGCGCTGGTCGATGCGGTCGATGCCCCAGGTGGCGCCCGACTGCGTGGCGTCCAGCTCGGCGACCTGGTCCTGCTCCACGTACGCCACCGCCGGGTTGTGGCGCAGGGCGTTGAGCTGCCCCGCGTTCAGCGTGGCCGCGAAGCCGTTGAGCGCGGCGGTGTACACGTGACGCGGCGACACGCCGGCCACCGCCGACACCGCGCGGGGGTCCGCCCCCTCGTTCAGCACCACGATGTACGATCCGTCGATGGCGCGGCCGGCGGCGGCGTAGTGCACCGGCGCGCCTTCGCGCTGCACGGACGCCAGGGGGGCCGTCTCGTCCGAGCAGGCGGCGAGCGTCAGCACGCCGAGGAGCAGGGGGGTGTTGCGGAGCTTCATGTGCGTCCTCCAACCGTGTGAGATGAAGTGCCGCCACGGGGGTGTGGCGGGGTACGGCGGTACTGCACCGGCATTACGGCAGAAGAGCGGTGCCGCCCGCCCCGCACGGGCCGCACGGCATTCGGGAAATCGTAGGTCGTCACGTGGACGGCGTCCGGGGACGCGGGCTCCGGCTGGGTGAGTGCTGTGGCGACGGGGGAACGCACGGTATGGGCCGCGAGTTGCGCCAGGCCCAACCCGTTCTCCCTGCTGGGTTTGCGTGTTTACCCTTTTCCACGGGGTGGTGAAAAGTGGTGCGAATTGCCCTCGCTGCGCACCGGAATGGTGCTGGTCACACGCGCGAACGCCGTTCGCTTTTCAGAAATCCATCCCGGAATCCACAAACACATGAGACACGAAAAAAAGGCGTGCCCCGGGAGGCACGCCTTCTCTTCACCTGGTTTGCAGCACCACCGGCATCATCCCGCCCACAGGCGACCGGCTGGAGAGGGACCGTGGCCCCCCGCTCGTTCAGACGTTGAAGCGGAAGAGCAGGATGTCGCCGTCCTTCACCACGTACTCCTTGCCCTCGGAGCGCATCAGCCCCTGCTCGCGGGCGGCCTTCACCGAGCCGGTCTTCACGAAGTCGTCCCACGCCACCGTCTCCGCGCGGATGAAGCCGCGCTCGAAGTCCGTGTGGATGACCCCCGCCGCCTCCGGCGCCTTCGCCCCGACCGGGATCTCCCAGGCGCGCACCTCCTTTTCGCCCGCGGTGAAGTACACCTGCAGCCCCAGCAGCCGGTAGCCCGCGCGGATGAGCGTGTGCAGCCCCGGCTCCACCAGTCCCAGCGAGGAGAGGAACTCCTGCCGCTCCTCCGCCGGCAGCTCCGCCAGCTCGCTCTCGATCTTGCTGCTGATGGGGATGATCTCCGCCCGCTCGCCGCTCTCCTCCACCGCCTTCCGCAGCGCGCGGACGTGGGCGTTGTCGCCCTCCGGCAGGTCGTCCTCCGCCACGTTGGCCAGGTAGAGCACCGGCTTGGCCGTGAGCAGGTTGTAGGAGCGGAGGATGCGCATCTCCTCCTCCGTCCCCTCCACGGTCCGCGCCGCCAGCCCCTCGCCCAGCGCGGCCACCAGGCGCTCCAGCAGGCCCACCTCCGCCTGCGCCTCGCGGTCGTTGCCGCGCGCCGCCTTGCGGGCCTTCTCCAGCCGCTTCTCCACCACCCCCAGGTCCGCCAGCGCCAGCTCCAGGTTGATGACCTCGCGGTCGCGCACCGGATCGACGGCGCCCATCACGTGCACCACGTCCGGGTCGTCGAAGCAGCGGACGACGTGGACGATGGCGTCCGTCTCGCGGATGTTGGCCAGGAACTGGTTCCCCAGCCCCTCGCCCTCCGACGCGCCCTTCACCAGCCCCGCGATGTCCACGAACTGCACGGTGGCGCGCAGCACCCGCTGCGGCTGCACCTTCTCCGCGAGCAGGTCCACGCGCGGGTCCGGCACCTCCACCATCCCCACGTTGGGCTCCACGGTGCAGAACGGGTAGTTGGCCGCGTCCGCGCCCGCCGCGGTCAGCGCGTTGAACAGCGTGGACTTGCCCACGTTCGGCAGCCCCACGATCCCCAGCTTCAGCATGTCGTCAAAACGAGAATGAGAATCATCTACAAACGAACGAGCCGGGCGCCCTTCCCGGGGCCCGGCCGCGCGCCGAAAAGCTATGTCCCCCACGCGGTTCCGTCAACCGGCCGGCCCCTCGGCCAGGCGACTGATGCCCTTTGCGAATCTAAACCGGGAATCGCCGCGTCCGCGCCTGAGCGACTGAAGTCGCCGCTGGAAATTCGCAAAGTCCGCCTGCGCGGACTGCATCGCTGCCTCGGGAGCATGGTGGCGAGCTCCGGTGGAAGCAGTTACCGGATCTGTTTCGCAATGAGCATAAGTCGCCGCAACAACGACATGCCGTCCGGCTTCGCGGACAATAGGACAACTGCGGGTTTCAGGGATGGAGGCACGCGATCCGGGTCCGCGCGGGCGGACTTTGCGAATTTCCAGCGGCGAATTATGCTCTTTGCTTCTCTGATCCGGTAATCCGCTCGAGGATCCCCGGTGCTGGCGGTCCGGTGTTGTCCGCGAAGGCGGACAGCGTGTAGTCGTTGCGGCGACTTTAGTCGCTGGACGGCGGTCGC
>DATAAG010000568.1:0-2586 GCA_036260235.1 Longimicrobium sp. | reverse complement strand
CCGCTGACCTCCAACGGCAAGATCGACCGGCGCGCGCTCCCGGCGCCGGTGCCCGCCCCCGGCCGCGACTTCGTCCCCCCCGCCACGCCGGCAGAAAAGGCCATCGCGGGCTTCTGGGCCGAGGCGCTGGGGACCGAGCGGGTGGGGGTGCACGACAACTTCTTCGAGATCGGCGGGCACTCGCTGCTGGTGGTGCGCGTGCACGCCCGCATCCGCGAAGCCTTTCCGCGGGAGACGACCCTGGTGGACCTCTTCCGCCACACGACGGTCGCCGCGCAGGCCGCCTTCGTGACGGCGGCCGCGCCATCGCCCACGGCCGTGAGCCAGGCGCGGCAGGCCGGCAGCGAACGCGGCAGCGCCCGCCGTGCCGCCACGCCCACCCGGGGGCGGCCATGATCCACGCTTCCGGTCCCGCGATTCCCTACCCCCTGCTCCCTATTCCCTGGCGGTTGCCCCGATGAGCAGACCGATCCATCCCGAGTTCCCGCCCTCGGCCGTGGCCGTCATCGGCATGGCGGGGCGCTTTCCCGGCTCGCCCGACGTGGACGCCTTCTGGCGCAACCTGCGGGACGGCGTGGAGGGGATCACCTTCTTTTCCGAGGACGAGCTGCGGGCCGAGGGGGTCAGCGACGCGCTGCTGGCCCGCCCCAACTACGTCCGCGCCCGCGGCGTGGTGGAGGGAACGGACCGCTTCGACGCTTCGTTCTTCAACTACCGGGCGCGCGAGGCGGAGCTGATGGACCCGCAGTTCCGCTTCTTCCTGGAGGTGTGCTGGGAGGCCATGGAGTCCGCGGGCTACGACACGGCGGAGTATCCCGGGGCGGTGGGCGTGTACGCGGGGGCCACCTTTCCCTCGTACTTCATCCACCACCGCATCCGCGACCCCTCGCTCTTCGAGGGCGAGGACGCCTGGCAGCTGTCCACGCTCACGGAGAACGACTTTCTCACCACCCACGTCTCGTACCGCATGCGGCTGCGCGGGCCCAGCATCAACGTGCAGACGGCGTGCTCCACCTCGCTGGTGGCCGTGCACGTGGCCGCGCAGGCGCTGCTGAACCGCGAGTGCGACATGGCCCTGGCGGGCGGGGTCTCCATCGGCACGCCCAGCCGCCGCGGCTACCTGCACAACCCCGGGCACATCGCCTCGCCCGACGGCCACTGCCGCGCCTTCGACGTGGACGCGGCGGGGACGGTGGAGGGCGAGGGCGTGGGCGTGGTGGTGCTCAAGAAGCTGGACTGCGCCCTGGAGGACGGCGACAACGTGCTGGCCGTGATCCTGGCTACCGCCGCCAACAACGACGGCGAGCACAAGGCGGGGTACACGGCGCCCGGCATCAGCGGGCAGTCGGCCGTCATCTCCGAGGCGCAGGACGTGGCGCGCGTGGACCCCTCCACCGTCACCTACGTGGAGGCGCACGGCACCGGCACGGCCATCGGCGATCCCATCGAGATCGCGGCGCTCAAGGAGGCGTTCGGCCTGGCGGAGGGCAAGCCCTGGTGCGCCATCGGGGCCGTGAAGACCAACGTGGGCCACCTGGATGCGGCGTCGGGCATCACCGGCCTCATCAAGACCGTGCAGGCCCTGCGGCACCGGCAGATCCCCCCCACGCTCCACTTCCGCGCCCCCAATCCCCGGCTGGGGATCGAGGGAAGCCCCTTCTTCGTCGCCGACCGATTGATCGACTGGACGGTGCCGGACGGCGGGCCGCGCCGCGCGGGCGTGAGCTCGTTCGGCATCGGCGGGACCAACGCGCACGCCGTGCTGCAGGAGGCGCCGCCGCGCGAGCCCTCCGACCCCGGGCGCCCGTGGAGCCTGCTCCTCCTTTCCGCCCGCACCCCCCGCGCGCTGGAGCGGCAGACGGAGAACCTGGTCCGCTGGCTGGGGGAGCATCCCGAGGCGAAGCTGGCGGACGTGGCCTACACCCTCCAGGTGGGCCGCCGCCCCCACAAGCACCGCCGCAGCGTCCTCTGCCGCACGGTGGCAGAGGCGGTGGAGGCGCTGCGGGCGCTGGACCCGGCGCGGGTGCGCACGGACGTGGACCCGTTCCGCATGACGCCCCTCGTCCTGCTCTTTCCCGGCCAGGGGGCGCAGTTCACGGGGATGACGCGGGAGATCTACGACCACGAGCCGGTCTTTCGCGCCGAGCTGGACCGCTGCGCGGAGCTCCTGCGCCCGCACCTGGGGCTGGACCTGCGCGACGTCATCCATCCCCCCGCGGGTAATGCGGACGACGCGGAGGCCCGGCTGCGGGGCACGGCCCTCGCCCAGCCCGCCCTCTTTGCCGTGGAGTACGCCCTGGCGAGGCTGTGGCTGCACTGGGGCGCGGCGCCGGAGGGCCTGGCGGGCCACAGCATCGGCGAGTACGTGGCGGCGTGCCTGGCCGGCGTCATGTCGCTGGACGACGCCCTGCGCCTGGTGGCCGCCCGCGGCGCGCTGATGGCGGAGATGCCCTCCGGCGCCATGCTCTCCGTCACCCTTTCCGAGGACGAGGTGCGGGCGCAGGAGCTCCGCGCAGCGGTCCAGCTCGGCGCGAAAGACCGGCTCGTGGTCGTAGATCTCCCGCGTCATCCCCGTGAACTGCGCCC
>DATAAG010000567.1:0-1946 GCA_036260235.1 Longimicrobium sp. | reverse complement strand
CGCCCGCCACCTCCATCAGCGGCGAGGGGCAGAGCCTGGGGCTCGCCTCCACGCAGTGGACGCTGGGCCCGGGCGGCGGCGTGCAGACCCTGCGCGCCCGGGCGGGGACGCTGGAGACGACCTTCACCGTCAACGTCATCCCCCCGGGAACGCGGAACCTGATGGCACAGGTGCCCGGCCGGGTGCTGGACGCCATGCCGGACCGGGTGCTCTGGCTGGACTCGGCCGGCACGCAGCGGCTCGTCAAGATCCGCACGCTCTCCACCGGCACCGACGCGGTGGTGAAGGTGGACACGCCGCAAAGCCCCACCCGGAGCGTGATGGGCCGCCTGTTCACCGGCGGCGCGCTGGTGTGGCCGCAGGTGCGGCAGGCCGACACCACGGACAACCCGCTGTTCGAGTACCGCAACGGCACCCTGGCGCTCCTGGCGCACACCTACGTCGGAGCCGGGATCGAGGGCGACTGGGCGGCCTGGGGCACGGGCTCCGCCATCATCCGCCGTGACCTGGCGGCCGGCGCGAACGCCACCATCGTCAACGCCAACGGCGTCGGCGACCCCGGGGCGGACGGAGACGTGGTCTACCGGCTGGACGACGGCACCACGGGACTGTACCAGAACGGCACCCACACGCCGCTGACGTTCGACGGCTTCAACACCTCGTCGATCTCGGTGCAGACGGACGGCGTGAACGTCGTCTGGCTCACCTTTCCCCCCACCCTGAACACGACGCAGCTGTACCTGGACCGCCCCGCCAACGACCTGCTGCTCGCCACGGGAGAAGCGCTGTACTTCGGCATCAACGGGGGGTGGATCGCCTGGAACACGGGGATCGGGCCGGTGATGCGGCGCTCGCCGGGGGGCACCGTCCAGCAGGTGAGCACCACGACGACCGGCAACCGCCTGCACGCCGTGGGCACAGACGGCTCCCTCGTCTACCAGCACCCCGCCCCGAACGGCCGCTACTTCCTGGTCTCGCCGGACGGGAGCGTGGCGGACGTGGGGGTGGCGGCCAGCGGCGACCGCATCGCGTGGCGGGTGGACCGGTTCCTGTTGATCAACGGCGGTTCGGTGTACGTGCTGGCAACCTGACCCTCCGCCGGCCGGCAGGCGTTCCGGCCGGTGTCCATCGTCCCTGGAGGCGAACAAACATGCGCATACTGTCGTTCGGCGTGATGGCGCTCCTGGCGCTCCCGGCGCTCTCCGCCTGCGAGAACGGCGGCACCGATCCCGAGGACCGCATCCCCGCGCGGGTGGAGGTGGTGGACGGCAGCGGCCAGCAGGGCACGGCGGGCCAGGCGCTCGCCCAGCCCATCCGCGTCCGCGTGGTGGACGAGCGCGGGCGGCCGGTCCCCGGGCAGTCCGTCAACTTCGTGGTCACCGGCGGCGGCGGCACCGTCTCCGTCGCCACGGTGACGAGCGACGACCAGGGGATCGCGGCCACGCAGTGGACGCTGGGGACCAGCGCGGGCGCCGCGCAGACGCTGGAGGCGCGCGTGGCCGGCCCGAACGGCCAAGCCATCGTCTCCGACCCCGTCACCGCCACCGCCCGCGCGGCGGCCGCCGCAAAGCTCGTGTCGGCCACGCCGACGCAGCCGCCCCAGGCCGGCTCGGTGGGCGGGCCCACCCGCGACTCGCTGGCGGTGCAGGTCCTGGATCAGTACAACAACCCCGTCCCGGGCGCGACGGTGAGCTGGGCGGTGGCGGCGGAGAACGGCGGCGGCAGCGTGAGCCCCGCGCAGAGCACCACCAACGCGAACGGCATCGCGCGGGCGCAGTGGACCCTGGGGACGTTCACCAACGGGCTGCAGGTGGCCACCGCCTCCGTGGCGGGCGCCCCGACGCTCTCCCTCACCGCCCGCGCGGCCAACAACATCACCCCCGTGCAGGGGAACAACATCACGGCCAGCGGCGGCACCACCATCACCCCCGTGGCCACGCTCGGCG
>DATAAG010000566.1:0-6976 GCA_036260235.1 Longimicrobium sp. | reverse complement strand
GGAGCGGGGGTGGCGCGCGGCTACCTGGGCCGCCCCGCGCTCACCGCCGAGCGGTTCGTGCCCGATCCGTTCGCGTCCGAGCCCGGCGCGCGGCTGTACCGCACGGGCGACCGGGCGCGCTGGCGCGCGGACGGGACGCTGGAGTTCCTGGGCCGCCTGGACGGCCAGGTGAAGGTCCGCGGGTTCCGCATCGAGACGGGCGAGGTGGAATCGGCGCTCCGCGAGCATCCCGGCGTGGCCGACTGCGCCGTGGTGGTGCGCGCCGACGCGCCGGGGGAGGCGCGGCTGGTGGCGTACGTCGCCGGCGAGGCCGGCGCGGACGGCCTGCGCGCGCACCTGCGGACGCGCCTGCCGGAGTACATGGTCCCCGCCGCGTTCGTGGCCGTGGAGGGGCTGCCCCGGACCCCCAGCGGCAAGCTGGACCGCCGCGCCCTCCCGGCGCCCGCGCCCGCGCAGCCGCCCCGTCCGGTGGAGCCGGGCGCGGGGCTGGAAGCCCGGATCGCGGCGATCTGGGCGGAGGTGCTGGGGCTGGAGTCGGTGGGGGCGGAGGACAACTTCTTCGACCTGGGCGGGCACTCGCTGCTGCTGACGCGGCTGCAGGGTCGCCTGGTCGCGGAGCTGGGGCACCCGGTGCCCCTGGTGGACCTGTTCCACCATCCCACCGTCCGCTCCCTCGCCCGCGCACTGCAGGGCGTGGCGGCGACGGGCGCGGCGGAGAAGGGCGAGGCGCGGGGCGGCGTGCGGCAGGCCGTGCGGGCGCGGCTGGCGCCGCGCCGGCCGCGGGCGTAGCGGGGACGGCGGGGCGGTCACCTCTCATTCACACACGGACATGCCAGAGCAGAGCAACGGCGGCGCGCCCGGGACCGGGTACGAGGTCGCGATCGTGGGGATGGCGGGGCGCTTTCCCGGCGCGGACGACCTCCGCGCCTTCTGGCGCAACCTGCGCGAGGGGGTGGAGTCCATCACCTTCTTCACCCGCGACGAGTTGCTGGAGGAGGGCATCTCCCCGGCGCTGCTGGACCACCCGGACTTCGTCCCGGCCCTGGGCGAGCTGCGCGGCGCCGACGAGCTGGACGCGGCGCTCTTCGGCCTGACCCCCCGCGACGCCGAGGTGCTGGACCCGCAGCACCGGCTGCTGCTGGAGTGCGCCTGGGCCGCGCTGGAGCACGCCGGGCACGACCCCGCCCGCGGCGACCGCCCCGTGGGGGTGTTCGCCGGGTCGTCCACCAGCACCTACCTGGCGCACCTGCGGGCCAGCCCCAGGGTGGTGGAGGCCGTGGGGTACACGCGCCTCAACATCTCCAACGAGAAGGACCAGCTGGCGGCGGGCGTCTCGTACCGCCTGGACCTGCGGGGGCCCAGCGTCTCCGTGCAGACCGCCTGCTCCACCTCGCTGGTGGCCGTCCACCTGGCATGCCAGAGCCTGGCCACCGGCGAGTGCGACGTGGCGCTCGCCGGGGGCGTCTCGGTGCGGCTGCCGCTGCGGGGCGGGTACCTGTACGCCCCCGACGCGATCTCCTCGCCCGACGGGCACGTGCGGGCCTTCGACGCCGACGCCCGGGGCACGGTTCCCGGCGCGGGCGCCGGGCTGGTGGTGCTCCGGCGGCTGGACGACGCGCTCGCCGAGGGCGACACCATCCACGCCGTGATCCGCGGGAGCGCCATCAACAACGACGGCGCGCAGAAGGTGGGCTACACCGCGCCCAGCGTGGAGGGGCAGGCGCGGGTGATCTCCGAGGCGCTGTCGGTGGCCGGGGTGGACGCCGGCTCGCTGCAGTACGTGGAGACGCACGGCAGCGGCACCCCCCTGGGCGACGGCATCGAGCTGAAGGCGCTCGGCGAGGTGCTGGGGCGCACGCAGACGGGGCACCCGTGCGCCCTGGGCTCGGTGAAGACCAACCTGGGCCACCTGGACGCGGCCGCGGGCGTGGCGGGGCTCATCAAGACCGTCCTGGCCCTGCGGCACGGCGAGATCCCGCCGTCGTTGAACTGCGCCGTCCCGCAGCCCGGGGTGGAGGCGCTGGGGGGACGCGTCTTCGTCAACACCGCGCTCCGCCCGTGGACGCGCAACGGCGCCCCGCGCCGGGCGGGGGTCTCTTCCTTCGGCATCGGCGGCACCAACGCGCACGTGGTGCTGGAAGAGGCGCCCCCGCGCGGGCCCTCCGGCCCCTCGCGCGCCCTCCAGCTGCTCGCCGTCTCCGCGAAGACGCCCACCGCGCTGGCCGCCGCGGCGGAGAACCTGGCCGCCTGCCTGGAGGGGGACGGCGCGCCGCCCCTGGCCGACGCCGCGTACACGCTGCAGACCGGCCGCCGCGAGCTGGAGCACCGCCTGGCCGTGGTCTGCGCCGACGGGGCGGAGGGCGCCGCGCGCCTGCGCCAGGCCGCCGCCCGCGGCGCCGCCCCCGTGCCCCGGACCGAGCGGCCGGTCGCCTTCCTCTTTCCCGGCCTGGGGATGCACCACGTGGACATGGGGCGCGGGCTGTACGAGGCCGAGCCCGTGTACCGCGAGGCCGTGGACGCCTGTTGCGACCTGCTGCGCCCCGTCCTGGGCGAGGACCTGCGCGCGGCCCTCTTCTCCCCCGGCGCCCGGGACGAGGGGGCGTCCGGGGGCGGGGGATGGGACATGCGCCGCCTCCTCGGCCGCCGCGACCGCGAGGCGGACGCGTCGCCGCTGGACGATACGCGGCTGGCCCAGCCCGCCGTCTTCGTGACGGAGTACGCCCTGGCGAAGCTGTGGATGAGCTGGGGCGTGACGCCGCGGGCGATGCTGGGCCATTCGCTGGGCGAGTACGTGGCCGCCTGCGTCGCCGGCGTCCTTCGCCTGGAGGACGCGCTGCGCCTCGTCGCCCTGCGCGCCGAGCGGATCGGCGAGCTGCCGGCCGGCGCCATGCTGGCCGTGCCCCTGGGCGAGGCGGCGGTGCGGGAGATCCTGCCGGCCGCGCTGGACCTGGCGGCGGTGAACACGCCGGAGAGCTGCGTGGTGGCCGGCCCCGCGGGCGAGATCGAGCGGTTCGAGGCGGCGCTGGCGGAGCGGGGGACGGTCAGCCGGCTCCTGGTCGCCGGCCACGCCTTCCACTCGCGGGCCATGGCGCCCGTCGCGGCGGAACTGGAGCGGCTGCTGGCAGGCGTGGAGCTGCGCGCGCCGGAGATCCCCTTCGTCAGCAACGTGACGGGAACGTGGATCACGGACGACGAGGCCCGCTCGTCCGCGTACTGGGCGCGCCACCTGTGCGGCACCGTGCGCTTCGCCGACGGGGTGGCCGCGCTGCGCCGCGAGCCGGACTGGGCGCTGCTGGAGGTGGGCCCCGGGCAGACGCTGGGCGCCTGGGCGCTGCAGCACCCCTCCGCGGACACCGACGGCGGCCGCACCGTCTGCAGCTCGCTGCGGCACCCCCACAACCGGGTGGACGACCTCCGCTTCCTGCTGGAGAGCCTGGGCGGGCTGTGGGCGGCCGGGGTGGCGGTGGAGTGGGCGGCGTTCAGCGCCGGCGAGCGGCGCCACCGCGTCGCGCTCCCCGGCTACCCGTTCGAGCGCAGGCGGTACTGGGTGGGCCCGCCGCGGGCGGACGCGGGGCCGGGAGGGACGGAACGGACGCCGGAGGGACGGACGGCGGAGGAAGGGAGGGTGACCCCGATGGAATCGACCCCGAAAGGACCGGACGCGATGGAGAACGGAGTGGCGGCGGCGGACGGCACGGGGGCGTCCACCCGGCAGCGGGCGGTGCTCGGCCGCCTGAAGGAGATCGCCGCCGAGCTGACGGGGATCGACGGCGGGCGGATCGCGTCCGACGTGGACCTGTTCCGGGTGGGGTTCGACTCGCTCCTCCTCCTCCAGGCCATCCAGGTGGTGGAGAAGCGCGTGGGCGTGCGCCTCTCGCTGGTGGAGATGATGGAGGAGATGACCACGCTTGACGCCATCGCCCGGCACATCGACGCCGTCCTTCCGCCGGAAGCCGTGGTGGAGCCCGCGGCCGCCGCCGCGGAGCCGGCCCCGGCCGCCGCGCCCCCGGCGGATGCCCTGCGCCGCGTTCCCGCGCCGCCCGTCTTCTTCCCCCCGCTCGCGACGGAGGGCGGCGGCGCGGGCGGGGACGTGCTGCGCGAGGTGGTGGCGCAGCAGCTCCAGGCGATGAACCAGCTGATGGCCCAGCAGCTGGCCGCCATCACCGGCTCCACGGTCTCGGTGGACGGCACGACGTCGTCCGCCCCCGCCGCGGTCCCGGTGGAGGCCGGATCACCGGCGTCTTCGCGGACCCCGCAGGCGGCCGCCCCGGATTCCGCCGGGACCCCGGCCGCGGCGGCGCCGCGCGTGGCCATCGAACAGTCGCCGCGGGCGCGCATCCAGCCGCAGACGCCGTACGTGGCGTACCAGCCGCTGAACACCGACGCCGGCGGGCTCACCCCGCAGCAGCGCGCGTACCTGGACGACTTCACCGCCCGGTACGTGGAGCGCACGAAGGCCTCCCGGGCGCACCAGGTGCGCTACCACGACGTGCTGGCCGACGGCCGCGTGACGGCGCGCTTCCGCCGCGCGTGGAAGGATCTCCTGTACCCCATCGCGGGCAGGCGCGCGCTGGGCTCGCGCATCTGGGACCTGGACGGCAACGAGTACGTGGACGTGGGGATGGCGTTCGGGTGCAACCTCTTCGGCCACGCGCCGGAGTTCGTGAGCCGCGCCATCCGCGAGCAGGTGGAGCTGGGCTACGGCGTGGGCCCGCAGTCGCCGGACGCGGGGCGCGCGGCCGCGCTGATCTGCGAGCTGGGCGGGAACGACCGGGCGATCTTCTGCAACTCGGGGACGGAGGCGGTGATGGGCGCCATCCGCGCCGCCCGCACCTTCACGGGGCGCAGCAAGGTCGTCTACTTCGCCGGCAGCTACCACGGCTGGTCCGACATCGTGCAGGGGCGGCTGATCGGCGGCGGCCCCCGCCCCACCGCGCCGGGGATCCCCGCGCTCCCCCTGGGCGACGTCACCATCCTGGAATACGACGAGCCGGCATCGCTGGAGCGCCTGGCCGGGATGCTGGACGAGGTGGCCGTGGTGATGGTGGAGCCGGTGCAGAGCCGCCGCCTGGACATTCAGCCCCACGCCTTCCTCCACGAGCTGCGGCGGATGACCCGCGAGGCGGGGACCCTGCTGCACTTCGACGAGCTGGTCACCGGCTTCCGCATCCTTCCCGGCGGCGCGCAGGCGTTCTTCGGGGTGGACGCGGACCTGGTCACCTACGGAAAGGTGGTGGCCGGCGGGCTGCCGATGGGCGTGGTGGCGGGGAAGCGCGAGCCCATGAGCGTGTTCGACGGCGGCACCTGGCGCTACGGCGACGACTCGTACCCCACCGGCCAGCGGACGCTCTTCGCCGGGGCCTTCTTCAAGCACCCGCTCTCCATGGCGGTGGCCTGCGCCATCCTGGAAGAGATCCGGCGGCAGGGCACGCCCATGTACGAGCGCCTGAACGCGCGCACCGAGGGGCTGGTGCGGCGGCTGAACGCGTGGTTCGAGGCCGAGGGCGTCCCCATCCACACGGTGCACTTCGGCTCCACCTTCCGCTTCTTCTACGGCCGGGAGATCCAGTACCCCGACCTGGTGAACCATCACCTGATCCACGAGGGGGTGTACATCATCCCCGAGACGGGGACCGGCTTCCTTTCCACCGCACACACGGACGAGGACCTGGACACCGTCTTCCAGGCGATGTGCGCGTCCGTCACGGCGCTCCGGCGCGGCGGGTTCATCCCCTCGCCCGCCGGCGTCCCGGCGGTCTCCGCCCCCGCGCCCTCCTCCACGCCCGCCGCCGCCGCCCCCGGTGCCGACGCGGAGGCGCGGGAGGGCGGAGTGCGGGCGATTCCGCTGACGGACGGGCAGCGGCAGCTGTGGATCGAATCGCAGATGGGCGAGGACGCGTGCCGCGCCTACGTGGAGTCCAGCACCACCCGCCTGCGCGGCGCGCTGGACGTGGAGGCGCTGCGGGGCGCGGTGCAGGCGCTGGCGGACCGGCACGAGGCCCTGCGCACGACCTTCGCGCCGGACGGCGAGACGCAGCTCGTCCATCCCGCCGCGACGCTGGAGGTGCCGCTCGCGGACCTCCGCGGCGCGCCCGCCGCGGAGCGGGAGGGCCGGCTGGAGGCGTGGGTGCGCGAGACGGTGCGCCACCCGTTCGACCTGGCCCGCGGCCCGCTGGTGCGCTTTTCCCTGGCGGCGCTGGCGGACGACGAGCACGCGCTGGTGTTCGCCGCCCATCACGCCGTGCTGGACGGGTGGTCCATCGGCGTGCTGTTCAAGGAGCTGGACGCCCTCTACGCGGCGCGGAAGGAGGGGCGCGACCCCGGCCTGGCCCCGCGCCCGGACCACGCGGCGCTGGTGCGGGCGCACGTGGAGGGGACGCAGGACCCCGCGGCCCACGCGTACTGGACGGCGCGCTTCGCGGACGGCGTCCCGGTGCTGGAGCTTCCCTGCGACCGCCCGCGCCCCCCGGCGCGCAGCTACCGCGGCGCGCGGGTGACCCGCGTGGTGGACGACGCCCTCGTCCGCGGGCTGGTGGAGGCGGGGCGGGGGCACCGGCTCACGCTCTTCCACACCCTGCTGGCCGCCGTCTCCGCGTGGCTGGGCCGGCTGGCCGGGCAGGACGACGTGGTGGTGGGCACCCCCGCGGCCGGGCAGTCGGGACGGCCGGACGGGGCGGAGCTGGTGGGGTACGGCATCCGCGTGCTCCCCGTCCGCGCCCGGCTGGACCCGTCCGCGCCGTTCCTGGAGCACGCCGCGCGGGTGCGGCGCTCGGTGATGGAGGGGCTGGAGCACCAGGGCTTCTCCTTCCCGCGGCTGGTGGACGAGCTCCTTCCCCGGCGCGACCGCTCGCGCCCGGCCCTGTTCGCCGCGGCGATGTACCTGGACCGGGCGTCCGCCGGCCACACGCTGTGCGGCCTTCCCGCCGTGGTGGAGGGGAACTTCGCCGGCGGCGCGCGGGTGGACCTCGCCCTAGGG
>DATAAG010000565.1:0-12632 GCA_036260235.1 Longimicrobium sp. | reverse complement strand
CCGGCAGGTGGCCGCGCAGGTGCGGCTCCATGGCGACGGCCACGGCACCCGCGTCCTCCAGCATCCACGCCAGCCGCGCGGCCGGGAGCGCCGGGTCCAGCGGCAGGTACGCGCCGCCGGCCTTCATCACCCCCAGCATCGCCGCGACGGCCGCGGGGGAGTGCTCCGCCAGCACCCCGACGGGCGCGTCCGGCCGCACGCCGACGCCGACCAGCCGCCGCGCCAGGGCGGAGGCGCGCGCGTCCAGTTCGCCGTACGCCATCTCCCCGCCGGACCAGGCGAGCGCCGTCGCGTGCGGCGCGCGGGCGGCCCAGGCCTCGAAGCACGCGTGGACGGAGAGGTCCAGCGCCGGCAGCGGCTCGCCGATCCCCAGCGCCAGCACCTGCGACCGCTCGCCGTCGTCCATCAGCGGGAGCGCGGAGACGGGCGTCTCCGGCGCGGCCGCGGCGGCGCGGAGAAGGACGGCGAAGTGCGCCATCATCCGCTCGATCGTCGGCGCATCCCACAGCGCGGTGGCGTACTCCGCCAGCCCGCGCAGCCCGTCGCCGTGCTCCTCCAGCTGCACCGTCAGGTCCAGCCGCGCCGTGCCGGCGGCGGCCGGAAGGGCGCGCACCCGCACGCCCTCCAGCGACAGATCGCCGGCGGGGACGTTCTGCAGGCCGAACATCACCTGGAAGACCGGCGCGTGGCTCAGCGAGCGCGCCACCCCCATCTCCTGCACCAGCTCCTCGAAGGGCACCTCCTGGTGCGCGTACGCCTGCAGCGTGCCCTCGCGGACCCGCGCCAGGAGCGCGCGGAACGCCGGGTCGCCGGAAAGGTCCGTGCGCATGGCGAGCGAGTTGACGAAGAGGCCCACCAGCCCCTCCACCTCCGGCAGCCCCCTTCCCGCCACCGGCGAGCCGACGACCACGTCCTCCTGCCCGCTCCACCGGTGCAGCACCGCGCTCCACGCGGCCAGCAGCACCATGTACAGCGTGGCGCCCTCCCGCCGCGCGAGCTCCCGCGCCGCTCGCGCCACCTCGGGGGCGATGGCGAACGCCTGCGCGGCGCCCCGCTCGTCCGCCTCCGCCGGGCGGGGCCGGTCGTACGGCAGCTCCAGCAGGGCGGGCGCGCCCTCCAGCCGCTCGTGCCAGAACGCCCGCTCGCGGCGCACCGTCTCGCCGCCCGGCAGCGCGCGCTGCCAGAGCGCGTAGTCCGCATACTGCACCGGCAGGGACGCGAGCGGCGCCTCCTCGCCGCGCAGAAAGGCGCGGTACAGGAGGGTCAGCTCGCGCATCATCACCCCCCACGACCACCCGTCGGCGGCGATGTGGTGCACGTTCAGCAGCAGCATGTGCCGCCCGGGAGCGGTCCGCAGGAGCCGCGCGCGGATCGGCAGGCCGTCGCGCAGGTCGAAGGGCGCGCGGGCGTCGGCCTCCATCCGCCCCCGCACCGCATCCTCCGCCACCTCCTCCACCGGGAGCGGGAAGTGCGGCGGCGGCAGGACGTCCTGCACCGGCTGGCCCTCCACCTCGGCGTAGCGGGTGCGCAGCACCTCGTGCCGCGCGACCAGCGCCTGGAAGGCGCGGCGCAGCGCCTCCGCGTCCAGCGGGCCCTCCAGCGCCAGCGCCTCGGCCATGTTGTAGGTGCCGGCCTCCGGCGACATCCGCTGCAGGAACCACATCCGCTCCTGCGCGAACGAGAGCGGTACCGGCCCGCCACGTTCGACACGCACCAGCGGCGGCACCTCCGGCGCGGCCGCGGCGCCGCCCAGCCGCTCCGCCAGCGCGCGGAGGGTGGATGCCTCGAAGAGCGCGCGCAGCGGCAGCTCCACCCCCAGCTCGCGGCGGACGCGCGAGAGCACCTGCGCGGCCAGCAGGGAGTGGCCGCCCAGCTCGAAGAAGTCGTCGTCCAGCCCGATGCGCTCCCGCCGCAGCACCTCGCGCCAGATCCCCGCCAGCGCCTGCTCGCGCGGGGTGCGCGGCGGCGTGAACGGCCGCTCCGCCGCCTGCGCGTCGGGCGCGGGAAGGGCGCGGCGGTCCACCTTGCCGTTGGGCGTCAGCGGGAACGCGTCCAGCGCCACGAAGGCGGAGGGAACCATGTACTCCGGCAGCCGCTCGCGCAGGAACGCGCGCAGCTCCGGGCCCGCCGGAGGCGCATCCGGATCGCTGGCGACGACGTACGCGACGAGCCGCGCGTCCCCCGTCTCCTCGCGCACCAGCGCGGCCGCGCCGCCCACGCCGGGGTGCGCGCGCAGGGCCGCCTCGATCTCCCCCAGCTCGATGCGGAAGCCGCGCAGCTTCACCTGGAAGTCGGCCCGGCCCAGGAACTCCAGCGCGCCGTCCGCCCGCCGCCGCACCCGGTCGCCGGTGCGGTACAGGCGGCTTCCGGGCGCGCCGAACGGGTCCGGGACGAAGCGCTCGGCCGTCAGCCCCGGCCGGTTCAGGTACCCGCGCGCCACGCCGGTCCCGCCGATGAACAGCTCGCCGGGCACGCCCAGCGGCGCCGGGCTCCCGGCCGGGTCCAGCACGTACAGCGTGGTGTTCGCGATCGCCTGGCCGAGCGGGATGGCGCCCTCCGCGGGTACGGGCGCCGTCGCGGACCAGATGGTGGTCTCGGTGGGGCCGTACAGGTTCCACAGCTCCGCGCCCGCGCCGAGCAGCGCGTCGGCGACCGTCCGCGGCAGCGCCTCGCCGCCGGACAGGAGGCGCATCCCCGGGCGCGGCGTCCAGCCGGAAGCCAGCAGCATGGCCCAGGTGGCGGGCGTGGCCTGCATCACCGTCGCGCCGCTGCGGGCGACGAGCGCGGCCAGCAGCGTGGGATCCGCCGCCTGCTCGCGCGTGGCCACGACGGAGCGCGCGCCCAGGGACAGCGGAAGGAAAAGCTCCAGGACGGAGATGTCGAACGCGATGGTGGTGACGACGAGGAGCGTGTCGTCCGCCCGCAGCCCCGGCGCCTCCGCCATCGAGCGCAGGAAGCTGGACACGCCGCCGTGGCGCACCATCACCCCCTTGGGCCGGCCCGTCGATCCGGAGGTGTAGATGACGTAGGCGAGGTCCTCGGCATTGACCGCCGCATCCGCGCCGGCCCGATCCGCCGGCGCGATCTCGTCGAGCAGGACGAGGCCGGTGGGGCCCCTCCCCCCGGCCCCCTCCCCGCACGAACTGCGTGCGGAGAGGGGGAGAGCGGCGGAGTCGAGGCGTTCGGACAGGGCCCGCTCGGTGAGGAGGAGGCGGGCGCCGGAGTCCTCCAGCATGTACGCCAGGCGCTCGGCGGGATACTCGGGATCCAGCGGCAGGTAGGCGGCTCCCGCGCGCAGCACGCCCAGCAGCGCCGCCGCCATCCGCGCCGACCGCTCCGCGCACACCGCGACGAGGGTTCCCCGCCCCGCCCCGCGCGCCCGCAGCGCCGCCGCCACGCCCGTGGAGAGCGCGTCCAGCTCCGCGTAGGTGAGCGCGCCGTCCACGCCTTCCACGGCCACCGCGTCCGGCGTCCGCGCCGCCTGCTCCGCGAACCGGCGGTGCACCGGGATGAACGGCCAGTCGCGCGCGGTGGCGTTCCACCGCTCCACGACGGCCGCGCGCTCGTCCTCACCGAGGAGCGGGAGGCGCGACACCGGCGCGTCCGGGGCCGCCGCGGCGTCCGACAGCAGGCGCTTGAGGTGCGCCACCATCCGGCCGACGGTGGCGTGCTCGAAGAGGTCCGTCGCGTACTCCGTCTCCACCCGCACCCCGCCGTCGTCCTCCTCGTACAGGTCGAAGGCCAGGTCGAAGCGGGCGCTGTCGTACTCCACCTCCAGCGGCGCGATCTCCACTCCCGCCAGGTGCATCGCCTCCACGCGGGCGTTCTGCAGCATCAGCGAGACCTGGAAGACCGGGTTGCGGCTCAGGTCGCGGGGGATGCGCAGCTCCTCGACGATGCGCTCGAAGGGGAGGTCCTGGTGGTCGAAGGCGGCCAGGGCGGCGTCCTTCTCGCGCCGCAGGAGCGCGCGGAAGGAGTCGTCCGCGCGCACGGCGCCCCGCAGCGGCAGCGTGTTGACGAAGAAGCCGATCAGCCCCTCCGTCTCGCTGCGCGCGCGCCCGGCCACCGGCGTGCCGATGACCACGTCCTCCTGTCCCGACCAGCGCGACAGCACCACCCGCAGCCCCGCCAGCAGCACGTGGAAGGGCGTGGCGCCCTCTGCCTGCGCCAGCGCGCGGACGCGGGCGCCCAGCGCCGGTTCCATGCGGTCGCGCACCACGCGCCCGCGGTGGCGCTCCGCCGGCGGGCGGGGGCGGTCCGCCGGCAGCTCCAGGGCGGGCGGGGCGCCGGCCAGCGCGCCCCGCCAGAAGGCCAGCTGCTTCGCCAGCGTGTCGCCGGAAAGGTGCTCGCGCTGCCAGAGCGCGTAGTCCGCGTACTGCACCGGCAGCGCCGGCAGCGGGTCGGGGGCGCCCGCCTGGAAGGCGGCGTACAGCGCGCCCAGCTCGCGGGCCAGGATCCCCAGGCTCCACCCGTCCGCGATCACGTGGTGCAGCGCCAGCAGCAGGACGTGCTCGTCGCTCCCCAGGCGCAGCAGGCGCGCGCGGAAGAGGGGACCGGCCACCAGGTCGAAGCCGGTGTTCGCGTCGCGGTGCACCCGCTCGCCGACCGCCGCCTCGCGCTCCTGCGGCGCCAGCGCCGACAGATCCTCCACCTCCAGCGCCGCGGAGGCGAAGGGGTGGATCACCTGCACCGGCGTGCCGTCCTCGCCCTCCGCGAAGGTGGTGCGCAGCGACTCGTGGCGCGCGCGCAGGGCGTCGATGGCGCGCTCCAGCGCGGCCACGTCCAGCGCGCCGCGCAGCCGCAGCGGGCGCAGCAGGTTGAAGGCGGCGGTGCCGGGGTCCAGCCGGTCCAGCACCCACAGCCGCTGCTGCGCGAACGAGAGGGGGAGGGCGCCGCCGCGCGGGCGGGGCGCCAGCACGGGGCCGGCCGCCTGCGCGCGGGCGACCTGCATCCGCAGCTCCAGCAGGCGGCGCTTCTCCGGCGACAGCCCCGCCAGGAGCGACTGCACGTCCGTCATCGCCCGCCTCCCGCGCCGGCGGACTCCTCGGCCGCCAGCAGCGCCAGCACCTGCTCGTCGGAGAGCTCGTCCAGGTCCGCCATCAGCGCGGCCATCGCCTCCAGCTGCGCCTCTTCCACCACCCGCGCCAGCTGCGCCAGCGTGGGCGCGGCGAACACCCGCGCCAGCGGCAGCTCCACCCCCAGCGCCTCGCGCACCCGCGTCACCACCTGCGTCGCCATCAGCGAATGGCCGCCCAGGTCGAAGAAGTTGTCGTTCAGGTACACGCGCTCCAGCCGCAGCACCTCCGCCCACACCCCCGCCAGCGCCCGCTCCACCTCCGTCCGCGGCTCGGCCGCGGCCTCTTCGGCGCGCTGCGGCGCGGGCGCGGGAAGGGCGCGGCGGTCCACCTTGCCGTTGGGCGTCAGCGGCAGCGCGTCCAGCACCACGATCGCGGCGGGCACCATGTACGCGGGAAGCTGCTCCTGCAGGAAGGCGCGGATCCGCGGGCCGGGCCCGGCCTCATCCCCCGCCTCCCCGGGCGCCGGAACCACGTACGCCACCAGGCGGCGGTCGCCGGGCGCGTCCTCGCGCACCTGCACCACCGCGGCGGCGACGCACGCCTGGCGCTGCAGGACCGCCTCGACCTCGCCAGGCTCGATGCGGTAGCCGCGGATCTTCACCTGCTGGTCGATGCGCCCCAGGAACTCCAGCACGCCGTCCGGCCGCCAGCGCGCCCGGTCCCCCGTGCGGTAGAGGCGCGCGCCCGGGGTGGCGGAGAAGGGATGGGGAACGTAGCGGGCGGCGGTGAGCGCCGGCGCGCGCAGGTAGCCGCGCGCCACCCCCTCGCCCCCCACGTACAGCTCGCCGGGCACGTCCACCGGCACGGGGCGCAGCTGCGCGTCCAGCACGTACGCGGTGCTCCCGGCGATCGGCCGGCCGATGGGGATGGAGGCGCGCTCGGCGTCGTCGGCGTGCACGCGGTGGCAGCAGGAGAACGTGGTGTTCTCCGTCGGCCCGTAGCCGTTCACCAGCCGAAGGCGGGGATGCGCCTCCAGCACGCGCCGCACGTGCGGCACGGAAAGGACGTCGCCGCCGGCCAGCAGCTGGGTCAGCCCCGCCAGCCCGTCCAGGCCGGCGTCCACCATCTGGTGGAAGAGCCCCGCCGTGAGCCACGCCGCCGTCACCCCGTGGCGCGCGAGGAAGGCGCCCAGCCCCTCCATGGTGGGGAGCTGGGGGGGATGGATGGCCAGGCGGCCGCCGTTCAGCAGCGGCGCCCACAGCTCTAGCGTGGACGCGTCGAAGGCGGCGGGGGCGAGCTGCAGGAAGACGTCGTCCGGGCCGAAGCGGGCGTAGTCGGGGTCCGTCACCAGCCGCAGCACGGCGCGGTGGGGGACGACCACGCCCTTGGGGCGCCCGGTGGAGCCGGAGGTGTAGATGACGTACGCCGCGCCGTCGGGATCCGCCCCGGCCAGCGGATCGCCGCCCGGCCGGCCGCAGAGGGACGCCCACTCCGCGTCAACGAAGAGCGTGCGCCGGCCGTCCGGCGGCAGGAGGGCGGCCAGCCCCTGCTGGGCGGCCACGACGCGGGCGCCGCAGTCCGCCAGCATCCACTCCACGCGGCCCTGCGGCTCGCGCGGGTTCACCGGCACGTACGCGCCGCCCGCCTTCAGGATGCCCAGCACCGCCGCCACCAGCTCCGGCGAGCGCTCCATCACCAGCGCCACCGGCTCCTCCGGCCGCACCCCCATCTCCCGCAGCCGCCGGGCGATGGCGGACGAACGGGCGTGCAGCTCGCCGTACGTCATCGTCCCGCCCTCCCACGACAGCGCCGCGCGCGCCGGGTGGCGCTCCGCCACCCGCGCGAAGGCGGCGTGGATCGTCTCCTCGTGCGAAGCCACACGCCCGGCGCCGCTCCAGCGCTCCAGCAGCGTCCGCCGCTCGGCGCCGTCCACCAGCTCCGCGGCGCTGGCGGGGCGGTCCGGGTCGGCCACCACCGCGTCCAGGAGCTGCAGGAACAGGCGGACCATGCGGTCGGCGGTGGCGGGCTCCCACAGGTCGGTGGCGTATTCCAGGCGGCCGCGCAGCCGCTCGCC
The DNA here is from genome assembly GCA_036260235.1 of Longimicrobium sp. Taxonomy (GTDB): domain Bacteria; phylum Gemmatimonadota; class Gemmatimonadetes; order Longimicrobiales; family Longimicrobiaceae; genus Longimicrobium. Next base: position 5,540 of record DATAAG010000565.1, on the reverse strand, counting down.
CCGCTCCTCCATCTCCAGGAACAGGTCGAACTTGGCGGTCCCGCTGTCCACCTCCTCCAGCCGCAGGGTCAGCCCCGGCAGCTCCGCCGGCTCCATCGCCGCGTTCTGCAGGGCGAAGGCGACCTGGAAGATGGGGTTGTGGCTGAGGGTGCGGTCCGGCTGCACCGCCTCCACCACCCGCTCGAAGGGGAGGTCCTGGTGCGCGTACGCCTCCAGCGTGGTCTCGCGGACGCGGCGCACCAGCTCGCGGAAGCCCGGGTCGCCGGACAGGTCCGTCCGCAGCGCCATGGTGTTGACGAAGAAGCCGATCAGCTCCTCCACCTCGCCGTGCATCCGCCCCGCGATCGGCGAGCCGACCACGACGTCGTCGCGGCCGGAGAGGCGGTGGATCAGCAGGTCGAAGCCGGCCAGCAGCACCATGAACAGGGTGGCGTCGGCCTCGCGCGCCAGCGCCCGCAGCCGCGCGGCCAGGGGCGCGGGGACGTCGAAGGCGCGCACCTCGCCGCGGTGGCTCTGCACCGCCGGGCGCGGGCGGTCCGCGGGGAGCTCCAGCACGGCGGGGGCGCCGGCCAGCCGCTCGCGCCAGTACGCCAGCTGCGCGTCCAGCGCGCCGCCCTGCATCCACCCCCGCTGCCACTCCGCGAAGTCCGCGTACTGGACCGGCGGGTCCGGCAGGGGCGACGCGTCGCCGGCGCGAAAGGCGCCGTACAGCTGCGCCAGCTCGCGGAAGAAGACGCCGACCGACCAGCCGTCGCCGGCCACGTGGTGCAGGGTGAGGACGAGGACGTGCTCCTCCTCCTCCGCCCGCACCAGCAGCGCGCGCAGCATGCGGTCGCGGCGCAGGTCGAAGGGCTGCTCCGCCTCGTCCGCCATCAGCCGCAGCACCTCGCCCTCCGCCCACTCGGCGGGAACGGCGCGCAGGTCCGCCACCGGCAGGTCGAACGACTCGGGCGCGGGATGGATCACCTGCCACGAGCCGGAGGAATCGGCGCGGAAGGTGGTGCGCAACACCTCGTGGCGCCGGACGATCTCCGCCAGCGCGCGGCGCAGGGCGGGCACGTCCAGCCCGCCCCGCATCCGCACCGCGAAGGGGATGTTGTAGAAGGGGCTCTCCGGCTCCATCTGGTGCAGGAACCAGAGCCGCTGCTGGGCGAAGCTCAGCGGCAGGGGCCCGCCGCGCTCCGAACGCGTCAGCGGTGGATGCGGGACGGCCGACGCCTCCCCGCGGGCGGCGTCGACGGCGCGGGCCAGCGCGGCCACCGTGGGCGCCTGGAAGAGGGCGCGCACGGGGAGCTCCACCCCCAGCCGCCGGCGGATACGGGAAAGGACCTGCATGGCGAGCAGCGAGTGCCCGCCCAGCGCCCAGAAGTCCGCCTCCGGGCCGATCTCCGGCGCGCCCAGCACCTCGCGCCACGCCCGCGCCACCTCGCGCTCCGTCTCGCCGGCCAGTTCCTCTCCGCCCGCGGAGATGGAGGGAAGCGCCGCCGGCACGGGAAGGGCGCGGCGGTCCACCTTGCCGTGCGGCGTCAGCGGGAGCGCATCGAGGACGACCAGGGCGGCGGGGACCAGGTACGCGGGAAGCCGCTCGCCCAGCCAGCGCCGCAGCGCGTCCACGTCGAGCTCCTCCCCGCGGGGGACGGCGTAGCCCACCAGGCGCATCCCCGCCCCGCCGATCTCGCGGGCCACGACCGCCGCCTGCGCCACCCGCGGGTGCTCCGCCAGCACCGCCTCCACCTCGCCCGGCTCCACGCGGAAGCCCGCGATCTTCACCTGCTCGTCCACCCGCCCCAGGAACTCCAGGTCGCCGTCGGCGCGGCGGCGGGCGCGGTCGCCGGTGCGGTACATCCGCGCGCCCGGCTGCGGCGCGAAGGGATCGGGGACGAAGCGCTCCGCGGTGAGCGCCGGCCGCCCCAGGTACCCCCGCGCCACCCCCGCGCCGCCGATGCAGAGCTCGCCCTCGTCCGCCGGACGGAGCGCACCGGACAGGACGTGGGTGCGCGCGCCCGGCATCGCCCGGCCGATGGGGATCTCGCCCCGCGGATCGTCCTGTGCCTCGTAGATGGTGGCGGTGACGGTGGTCTCGGTGGGCCCGTAGCCGTTGAGCCAGCGGACGCGCTCCCCCGCCGCGCGCCGCCACGCCGCCAGCGCCGCCGGCTGCGCCTTCTCGCCGCCGACGACCAGCAGGCGCAGCTGTGGCGGGACGGGATCGGCGCCGGCGGCCAGCTCCTGCACCCAGCCGTGCCAGAACGCCGTGGGGAGGTTCAGGACGGTGATGCGCTCGCGCGCCAGCCAGGCGCGGAAGCCGGCCCCGTACCCGGCCGCCTCGTCAGGGCGGAAGACGACCGCGCCGCCCGCCGCCCAGGTGGGAAAGATCTCCTCGACGGAGATGTCGAAGCCCAGCGAGGTGAGCTGCGCCGCGCGGTCCGCGGCGGTCAGGCCGTAGCGCTCCACCACGGCCAGGTTGTGGCCGGCCAGCGAGCGGTGGCTGATGCCCACGCCCTTGGGGCGGCCGGTGGAGCCGGAGGTGTAGATGACGTACGCCAGCGCCTCGGGGGGCGGATCGCCGTCCAGGTTGCTCCCGTCCCGGCGCCGCACCCGACCGCCGTCCAGACCGACGGAGAGCACCTCCGCGCCCGCGCCCTCCACGCGCGCGCGCACGGCGGCGTGCGACAGCACGAGCGCGGCGCCGGAGTCGCGGAGGACGTAGCGGATGCGCTCGGCGGGATAGGCGGGATCGACGGGGACGTACGCGCCCCCGGCCTTCAGGACGGCCAGCAGCGCCACGGGGAGCTCCGGCCCGCGCTCCATTGCGACCGCCACCCGCACGTCCGGCCCCACGCCGCGGGCGCGAAGGGCGCGCGCCAGCCGGTTGGCGGCCTGGTTCAGCTCCCCATACGACAGCACCGCGCCGGTGAACACCGCCGCGGGCGCCCCGGGCGCGCGCCGCGCCGCCGCCTCGAACAGGCGGTGCGCGTACGCCGGCCCGCGCACCGCCGCGACGGCGAGGCGCCCCGCCGGCGGTGCCGCCGCGGGTTCGGCCGGGGTGGGGAGAGTGGAGGTCGCGATCATCCGCTTGGGCGTGGGGGACGGCCGACCGGAACGGCGAAACGGCAGCGGAAAGAGCGGATCGCGCCACAACGCGAGCGGACATGAAGGCACGGCGCCCGGGCCGGGGCGCGGCATCGCCACTCCCCGTCCCGGGCCCGGGATCACGATCGCGTGCAACCCCGCTACGCGCGCAAATCTAATGCAGTTGCAGCGTGAAATGTAGGGGTTCCGTGTCAGTTCAACGCAAAGGAGTACAGGGTGTAACGAGCCGCATGCCCGTTAACTCCAGCAATGGCAAGGGTTGTGGCGGATGCCCGGCGGAGGGAGGGGAAGAAGGTGCACACCCATGGTGGCGGAAAGAAAGCGGTATCTCCGTGCCCTGCTGGTACATAAACAGATGCAGCTGACCCGCCGGGGTCGTCCCTCGCCCTTCCCGGGCCCGGAGGTGGGACGTTCCTGCCCCACTCCCCGGGCCGCCGCACAACACCAAAGGCGTCAATCAGCGCAGGCAGACACTCTGCCGAGATCCTGAAGCGGATGGGCCTCACACGGAGTCAACGGAGTCAACGGAGTTCAGCGCCTCCGTTGACTTCGCTGACCCGGCGTGAGGCCCATCCGTCTTTCGGTCAGAGATCGCGCAGCACGCCCTGCAGGTCCGCCGCGAGGGTGCGGAGGACGGCCGTGCGCTGCTGCTCCTGCAGGTAGAAGTGCCCGCCGGGGAACAGGCGCATCACGAACGGACCGGCAGTGTGCCGGCCCCACCCCTCCAGCTGCTCGCGGCTCACCCTGGGATCCGCCAGCCCGCCGTACGCGGTGATGGGGGAGGCCAGCGGGGGCTCCTCGTGGAACGCGTAGGTCTCGTGGATGGCCACGTCGGCGCGCAGGGTGGGGAGCAGCATCGCCAGCAGCTCGGGATGTTCCAGGATCTGCGCGGGAACGCCGCCCAGCGCCTGCAGCTCCGCCAGGAACTCCGCGTCGGGAAGATGGTGGGTGGGCGGGCGCCCGGAGGGCAGGTCCGGGGCGCGGCGCCCGGAGGCGAACAGGTGCGCCGGCCCCGGCCGGCCACGCGCGCGCAGCGTGCGCGCCAGCTCGAAGCCGATCAGCGCGCCGTTGCTGTGCCCGAACAGCGCGAACGGCAGGGAGAGCAGCGGCTCCACCGCGTCGGCCAGCGCCTCCACCAGCGGCGGCACGCGGTCGAACGCCGGCTCCGCGACCCGGTTCTCGCGGCCGGGCAGCTGCACCGGGCACACCTCCACCTCGGGCGGCAGCGCGTCCGCCCAGCCGCGGAACGACGACGCCCCGCCGCCGGCGTGCGGCAGGCAGAGCAGGCGCAGCCGTGCCCGCGGCGACGGGCGCGGCCGGGTGATCCAGCGGTCGGTGGAAGGCGGCTTCACTGTGTTGTGCGTTTGGGCGACGGCCTGAAAAGGGCGTGGAAAGTAACTGAAGGATCTCGTGATGCAAGGTGTCGCAGGCGAAGCCGCCTCCCTCCCCTCCTGTCAGTCGTTGTCCGTCGTGTCGGGGGGCGGATCGTTGCGGAGCCCCGACCCGAAGTACCCGCCCGATGCGGTCTGCACCTCCGGCAACCCGTTCAGCTGCGGCACGGCCGGTGCCCGCGGTGCCGCCTCCGGCTCCGTCGCGCCGCGGGCGCAGGCGGCGGGAAGCAGCAGCGCCGCAGCGGTAAGCGCGGCGCCGAACCACTGCCTTCTCATACGTCCCCTCCAGCGTGCGGGCGCCGCGGCCGCGACGGCCCTTCGCGGCGCGCCCGACCCGGCGCCGTTCCCGATGCTTTCAGATTGAGTCTGAAAGTGTGTGAGAGTACAATAGAGGCCGTAGCGCGAAAGCGCAACTCGCATTTTGTCCATCCGTCGCGGTGGCGGTGCCGGCGTGCGGCGGCTTGCCCCGGGCCGCCCGGGGTGTCAAGATGGGACACCCTGGACAGGGGGCAGGCCCACCGCGAACCGGACGATTCAGATGCCGCGCAACTGGCTGTTGAAGAGCGAGCCCGGCGTGTACTCCATCGGCGACCTGCGCCGCGACGGCCGCACATCGTGGGAGGGGGTGCGGAACTACCAGGCGCGCAACTTCATCCGCGACACCATGCAGCCGGGCGACCGCGTGCTGTTCTACCACAGCAACGCCGATCCTCTGGGCGTGGCGGGCCTGGCGCGGGTGGCCAGCGCCGCCTACCCCGACGCCACCGCGCTGGACCCGGAGAGCGCCTACTACGACCCGCGCGCCAGCGAGGCCGACCCGCGGTGGTACCGGATGGACGTGGAGTTCGTGGAGGCGTTCCCCGCGGTGGTGACGCTGGACGCGCTGCGCGCCACGCCGGGGCTGGAGAAGATGCCGCTGCTGAACAGGAGCCGGCTTTCCGTGCAGCCCGTCACGGACGAGGAGTACGAGATCATCGTGGGGCTGGCGGGGTGATGGAGTGATGGAGTGATGGAGTGATGGAGTGATGGAGTGATGGAGTGATGGAGTGATGGAGTGAT
>DATAAG010000564.1:0-4076 GCA_036260235.1 Longimicrobium sp. | reverse complement strand
CTTCGTGAACGCCTACGGGCCGACGGAGACCACGGTCTGCGCGACCTCCGCCCGCTGCGAGGCGGATGGGCGTGTCCCGGCGATCGGCCGGGCGCTGGAGAACGTGCGGGTGTACGTGCTGGACGCGGCCGGCCGGCCGGCGCCGGTCGGCGTCCCCGGCGAGCTGTACGTGGGGGGCGTGGGGGTGGCGCGCGGCTACCTGGGCCGGCCGGGGCTGACGGCGGAGCGCTTCGTCCCGGACCCGTTCGGGGCGGCGGGAGGGCGGCTCTATCGGACGGGCGACCGGGTGCGGTGGCGCCCGGAAGGGATCCTGGAGTACCTGGGCCGCCTGGACGAACAGGTGAAGATCCGGGGCTTCCGCATCGAGCCGGGGGAGATCGAGGCGGTGCTGTCGGCGCACGCGGAGGTGCGGGAGGCGCGGGTGATCGTGCGGGAGGATGCGCCGGGCGAGAAGCAGCTGGTGGCGTACGTAGTGGGTGGCGTCGAGGCGGATGAGGTGCGGGAGCACCTGCGGCGGAGCCTGCCGGAGTACATGGTGCCGGCGGCGTTCGTGGTGCTGGAGCGGCTGCCGCTGACTCCGAACGGGAAGCTGGACCGCAAGGCGCTTCCGGCGCCGGAGCTCGCGTCGGCGGAGGAACGGTACGTGGCGCCGCGGACGCCGGTGGAGGAGGTGCTGGCGGGGATCTGGGCGGAGGTGCTGCGGCTGGAGCGGGTGGGGGTGGAGGAAAGCTTCTTCGAGCTGGGTGGGCACTCGCTGCTCGCCACTCGCGTGGTCTCGCGCGTCCGGGCCGTGTTCGCGGTCGAGCTGCCGCTACGGGCGCTCTTCGAGGGTCCCACGGTGGCGCAGCTGGCCGGGCGCGTGGAGGAGATGCGCCGCGCGGAGCTTCCGGTGCTGCCGCCGGTGGTGCCGACCGAGCGCACGGGGCCGCTGCCGCTGTCGTTCGCGCAGGAGCGGCTCTGGTTCATCGACCGGCTGGAGCCGGGAAGCGCCGTCTACAACATCCCCGTGGCATGGCGCCTGGGTGGTGCGCTGGACCAGGCGGCGCTGGAGCGGAGCTTGAGCGAGATCGTCCGGCGTCACGAGGCGCTGCGGACGGTCTTCGCGGAGGTGAACGGCTCGCCGGTGCAGGTGATCGCGCCCTTTGGCGGGTTCTCCCTGCCGGTGGACGACCTGTCGGGATTGGGCGAAGCGGATCGCGAGGTGGAGGTGAGGCGCCGGGCCGGCGAGGAGGCGCGGCGGCCGTTCGACCTCTCGGCGGGCCCGCTCTTCCGTGCGGCGCTGCTGCGGCTGGGCGCCGAGGATCACGTGCTGCTGCTCTCGATGCACCACATCGTCAGCGACGGGTGGAGCATGGGGGTGCTCTTCCGCGAGCTGTCGGCGCTGTACGAGGCGTACCGCGAGGGGCGGGAGTCGCCGCTTGCGGAGCCGGGGGTGCAGTACGCGGACTACGCCGCCTGGCAGCGCGAGCACCTGCGGGGCGAGGTGCTGGATGGGCAGCTCTCGTACTGGCGGGAGCGCCTGGCGGGAGCCCCGGAGCTGCTGGAGCTGCCCACCGACCATCCGCGCCCGGCGGTGCAGTCGTTCCGTGGGGCGTCCGAGCGGATCGAGCTTCCCGGCGAGCTGCTGGAGCGGCTCCGGACGTTGGGCCGAAGCGAGGGCGCGACGCTGTACATGGTGCTGCTGGGCGTGTTCCAGGTGCTGCTGTCGAAGTACAGCGGAAGCGAGGACATCGTCGTGGGCAGCCCGATCGCGGGGCGCACGCGGCGCGAGGTGGAGGAGCTGATCGGCTTCTTCGTCAACACGCTGGTGCTGCGCACCGACCTCTCGGGCGACCCGGGCTTCCGCGAGGTGCTGGGGCGGGTGCGGACGGCGACGCTCGGCGCCTACGAGCACCAGGACGTGCCCTTCGAGAAGCTGGTGGCCGAGCTGCAGCCGGAGCGCAGCCTGGGCCGCTCGCCGCTCTTCCAGGTGTCGTTCGCGCTGGAAGACGTGGAGAGCGCGGGCGAGGGCCTGGCGGGGCTGAGCATCAGGGGCGTCGGGGCGGATTTCGACTACGCCAGGTTCGACCTGTCGCTGACGCTGGTTGCGACCGCGCGGGGCGTTCACGGAGCCCTGAACTACAGCACGGACCTGTTCGAGCGCGCCACCATCGAGCGCATGGTGCGGCACCTGGTGCGGGTGCTGGAGCAGGTGGCGTCCGATGCAGACGCGCGCCTGTCCGGGCTGGCACTGCTGGGGCCGGAAGAGCGCCGGCAGGTGGTGGAGGAGTGGAACCGCACCAGGCGGGCGTACCCGCGCGGGGTCTGCATCCACGAGCTCTTCGAGGCGCAGGTGCGGCGGAGGCCCGACGCGGCGGCGCTGGTGTGGAACGAGGTGGAGCTGACGTACGCGCAGCTCGACGCGCGGGCGAACCGGCTCGCCCACCACCTGCGCGGGCTGGGCGTGGGGCCGGAGACCCGGGTGGGCGTGCTGCTGGAGCGCGGCGTCGACCTGATCGTCTCCCTCCTGGCGACCCTCAAGGCGGGCGGCTGCTACGTGCCGCTCGACCCCGGCTACCCGGCCGAACGCCTGCGCATGATGCTGGACGACAGCCGCGTCCGCGTGCTCGTTGCCCGCGGCGGCCTCGCCTTCGCGGCGGAGTCGGGCCGCCTGTCGGTCGTCCATCTCGACGAGGCGGCCGCGGCGCTGGCGGCCGAGCCGGTGGAGCCGGTGGAGCCGCCGCGCAGCGGCGCCACGGCAGAGAACCTGGCGTACATCGTCTACACCAGCGGGAGCACGGGGCGGCCCAAGGGCGTGATGGTCGCCCACCGCCACGTCGTGCAGCTCGCGGTGGAGACCGACTACGTCCGCTTCGCGCCGGGCGACCGCGTGGCGCAGGCTTCCAACGCCAGCTTCGACGCGCTGACCTTCGAGGTGTGGGGCGCGCTGATGAACGGCGCCACCCTGGTGGGCATCCCGCGCGACGTTCTCCTCTCGCCCGCCGCGTTCCGCGAGACGCTGCGCGAGGAGCGCATCACCACGCTGTACCAGACGACCGCGCTGCTCAACCAGCTCTCGCGCGAGCAGCCGGACGTCTTCTCCACGCTGCGCGAGGTGCTCTTCGGCGGGCAGGCCGCCGACGCCGCCAGCGTGCGGCGCCTGCTGAAGGCAGGCAGGCCGCGGCGCCTGCTGCACATGTACGGGCCCACCGAGACGACGGCGTGGTGCTCGTACGAGGACGTGGAGCACGTAGCCGAGGACGCGCTGACCGTGTCCGTCGGGCGCGCGACGGGGAACCAGCGCATCTACCTGCTGGACCCCGCGCTGAACCCGGTGCCGGTGGGTGTGCCCGGCGAGGCGTACGTGGGCGGCGACGGCGTGGTGCGCGGCTACCTGGACCGGCCTGGTCTGAGCGCGGAGCGCTTCCTCCCCGATCCCTTCGCCGTGGAGCCGGGAACGCGCATGTACCGCACCGGCGACCGGCTGCGATGGAGGGCGGACGGAAAGCTGGAGTTCATCGGCCGGGTGGACGAGCAGGTCAAGGTGCGCGGATTCCGCATCGAGCCGGGCGAGATCGAGGCGACGCTGACCGCCCACGCCGGCGTCCACGAGGCCCGGGTGATCGTGCGGGAGGACGAGCCCGGCGAGCAGCGGCTGGTGGCGTACGTCGTCGGGGACGCGGACGCGGATGCGCTGCGCGAGCACCTGCGGCTGTCGCTGCCGGAGTACATGGTGCCGAGCGCCTTCGTGGCGCTGGAGCGCATCCCGCTGACGCCCAACGGCAAGCTGGACGTGAAGGCGCTCCCCGCCCCGGACCCCGCCCTGGCGGAGGAGCGGTACGTGGCGCCGCGGACGCCGGCCGAGGAGGTGCTGGCGGAGATCTGGGCGGAGACGCTGCGCCTGGAGAGGGTGGGGGTGAACGACAACTTCTTCGAGCTGGGCGGGCACTCGCTGCTGGCCACGCGGGTGGTGTCGCGGGTCCGCGAGCTGTTCGGGGTGGAGCTGCCGCTGCGGGCGCTCTTCGAGACGCCCACCGTGGCCGGCCTGGCGCCGCAGGTGGAGAGGCTGCTGGCGCGGGTCGAGGAGCAGAAGCTCG
>DATAAG010000563.1:0-3661 GCA_036260235.1 Longimicrobium sp. | reverse complement strand
CTGTACTTTCGCGACGGGGACGGGCAGATCGTGGAGATCGCCACGGCGGGGCCGGGCTACGCCATCGACGAGGCGGCGGACGCGCTGGGGCGCGAGCTCCGGCTGCCACCCGAGCGCATCGTGCGCGGCCACCGCGACGAGGTGGCCATCGCCGCGCTTACCTGGCCGGAGCCGGTGCCGCACGTCACGCCCGACATGGCGCTGGACGGCATCCACCACGTGAGCGGGATCACGGACGACCTGGGGCGCGCGGGCGAGTTCCTGGATGCGGCGCTGGGGCTGCGGCTGGTGAAGATGACCACCAACCGGGACGATCCCGACCAGCTGCACTACTTCTGGGCGGACTATGACGGACAGGCGGTGGCGCCGCACAGCTCGTACACGCTGTTCGGCTGGCCGGGGTCGTGGAACCGCGCGCGTGACGGGGTGGGGCAGACCAACCGCGTCGCCTTCCGCGCCCGGGACGACGAGGAGCTGCGCGCCTGGCGGGACCGCCTGCTGTCGCTGCAGGTGCCCGCCTCGGAGGTGGTGGATCGGAAGTGGTTCATGAGCCTGTACTTCCGCGCGCCGGACGGGCAGCTGATGGAGATGGCGACGGACGGGCCGGGCTTCGGCGCGGGCTGAGGAACCAGGCATCGCGTGGTCCAGGGAGCGGATGAATTCGCCGCTGGAACTTCGCGATGTCCGCCTTCGCGGACGAAACGATGGAGCTCACGCGGCTTCGGCTCGTCGAAGCCGCTCTACCGGGAGATGGGGGAAGATGAAGATCGTACTCTTCGGGGCGACGGGGCACGTGGGGCAGCGGATCACGGCGGAGGCGCTTCGGCGCGGGCACCAGGCGGTGGGGGTGGCGCGCGATCCGTCGCGCGCGCAGTCCGTGGACCCGCGCGTGACGCTGGTGCACGGCGACGCCACCGACCCGGCGAGCGTCGCGTCCATCGTGCGCGGCGCGGACGCGGTGGTGACCTCCGTCTCGCCGCGGCCGGGAAGCACGGGCAGCGCCCCGAGGCTGGTGGACGTGGCGCGGGCGGTGATCGCCGGCGCCCGCGAGGCCGGGGTCAGGCGGCTGATCGCCGTCGGCGGGGCGGCGAGCCTGGAGGTGGCGCCGGGGGTGGCGCTGCTGGACACGCCGGACTTTCCGGAGCTCTACCGCGACGAGGCCACCCAGGGCCGCGACTCGCTGAAGGTCTACCGCGAGGAGGCGGACGGGCTGGACTGGACGTTCATCAGCCCCGCCATCGTCATCCAGCCGGGCGAGCGCACCGGCCGCTACCGCACCACGGACGACACGATCCTGTTCGACGAGAACGGCCAGAGCGTGATCTCGTACGAGGACTACGCGGTGGCGCTGCTGGACGAGCTGGAGAACCCGCGGCACGTGGGCCGGCGCTTCGGCGTGGCGTACTGATCGGTCCGAAGACGTACCGATCGGTCCGAAAGCGATGGGAGACGGTGGAGGGCGCGGAGCGGGGGGCTCCGCGCCCTCCGCGTTTCCAGGTACGGCAGGCCCCTGTGCACGAACACCTTGACGAATCCCGGGTGCGGCAGAGAATTGCCTGTTGTTTGCGCTGCGCGCCCTTTGTTTCCCCCGCTCCCCCGTCCACGATGATTCGGCATGGTATCTGGCCGGCCGCCGCGCTCCTGCTGCTGGGCGCGTGCAGCGACGGGACCGGGTCCGGCGGGCCGCCGGAGCTGGGGATGGAGGCCTCGGGATTCGCGTCGGACCCGCAGATCTTTCCGGACGACGACGGCGGGCAGTCCGTCGGCTGCCTCTTCACCTTCTCCCTCGCGGCGACGGGTGACGCGGGGGCGACGGCGGTTTGGACCGGCGGCATGCTGCGCTTCTTCCTGGGGCCGGACCGGACGACGCCGTTCGACTCGCTGGCGCTCACCGCCGCGGAGGTGGCGGAGGCCTTCGGCTCGGGGACCATCCAGGCCGGCGAGCGGAAGTCCGCCGAGTTCGGCTTTCTGGCCTCGGTTCCCTTCGGCATGGAGGGGGAGTTCCGTTTCAAGGTGCAGGAAAGCGAGGCGCAGGGTGCGGCGAAGGCGTACGTGCCCTGCGTGGTGCCGGTGCAGGAGGCGAACTCCGCGCCGCCGGCGGTGTCGGGGGTGAACGTGATCCTTCCCCCGGGGCCGCTGGAGCCCGGCGACAGCATCCGCGTGACGTGGAACGCGTCCAGCACCACGGGGCTGTGGGAGTCGGGGGTGCTGGTGTCCGGCGCGTTTCAGGCGTGGCGCCGCTTTGCCGATACGTACCAGAAGCAGGTGGCGCACGAGGTGGTGCTGGTGGTGCCCAACCGCGTCCCGCTGGGCGAACCGGTGCAGGTGCAGGTGTACGCGATCGACCTGCTGGTGCGCACGGTGGGGGCGCTCCCGGTGACCACCCCACCCGTCACGGACGTCACGCCCCCGGTGCTGACGGCGGTGGGGGTCCTGGGAGACGCCTACGGCGAGAAAACCGGCGAGTACCCGGCCGGCAGCCGGGTGCACGTCACCCTGACGGCGCTGGACAACCACGCGCTGGCGTACGCGGTGTACGAGGCGGGGCCGGCGGGCGCGCTGGTGCGCGACTCGGTCGCGGCCGGCGCCGGCGGGCCCGTCGTGGAGTTCGACCTGACGCTGGGATGGACGGGGGAGGGGGAGTTGCGGGTATGGGTACGGGACCGCGCCGGCAACCGCAGCGCGGCGGTGGGGCCGACGCCCGGCGGGCTGCGCACCTACCCCGTGCGCTCCGCCACCATCCAGGAGGCCGACCTGCCCGGGGCGGTGAATTCGTTCGCGGTGAGCTCGGCACGAGGACAGGTGTACGTGGCCTCGACGGAGCCCGCGCTCTACTTCTACTCGCTGGACCCGCTGGCCCGGGTTGCCCAGGTGGACCTCCCGGCGGCGCCCTTGCAGGTGGACGTGTCGGCCGACGGCGGAACGCTGGTGGCGCGCCTCAGGGGGACCACGACGCTGTCCGTGGTGGACGTGGACAGCCGGCGCGTGACCGGGGTGCCGCTCCCGAACGTGGACCTGGTGTACGGTTTCGCCATCGCGGCGAACGGGCGGGTGCTGGTGCTGGCCCGCCGGACCGACGGCCAGGACGTGGTGGTGGAGCACGATCTCGCCACTGGCGTACAGCGGGTCCGCACCGATGCCCCGGAGGTCCCGTATCCGTTCGTGGGGGTGGCCGCTTCGCTGGACCGCTCGCGCCTGCTGCTGGGCGGGGGATGCGTGTACCGGTCGGACACGGACGCCTTCGGCCCGTGCGAGGACATGGGGGCGGGCCGCTACGTCGGCGGCGCCGGGGGCGCCCTGTGGGGCCACGGGACCGGTGTGGTGGACGCCGCCCTGCAGCCGCTCCTCTCCATTCCGTATCCCGGCGTGTCCGCCCTGTCGGCGGACAACCGCTACGCCTACGTGGAGAACTTCGACCTCGTACGCCGCGTCCGCATCGCCGACGGAAAGGTGGAGGACGCGCTGGAGGCGCGCGGGTTCATCGCGCCACAGGCCTCGCCCGACGGACGCTACCTGGTGAGCGCCGCCAACACGGTGCAGGTGATGCGGCTGCCCTGAGCGCGCCCCGGGCTGCCGGCGAAGCCCGCGCCGCCGCTTCGGCGTGGCGTACCGACGCGCCGGCTCCACGTTCACGGGTGCCGCCTGCCGGACGCGGTCCGGC
>DATAAG010000562.1:0-5877 GCA_036260235.1 Longimicrobium sp. | reverse complement strand
CGCCTCCGTCAGCGGCAAGCGGCGCGGCAAGGGCAGCTCGCGCGAGCAGAGCCCCTACGCGGAGATGATGGCGGGGATCAGGATCGTCATCGCCGAGAACATCGAGCGCATCTACCGCGAGAACTGCCAGAACCTGGGCGTGCTGACGTCCACCAACTTCGAGCTGATCGACCGCATCCGCCGGGGCGAGACCATCCCGCTGAGCGAGTTCACCGACGGCGCGGACGAGATCACCCGCGGCATCATCGAGCACGGCGGGCTGTTCAACTACAACGTGGCGCGCCTGCAGGGCACCGTGCAGACGCCGCCCATCAGCTGCCACCACGAACAGCCCGGCAGTGTGGGGCTGGACGCGGACGACGTGCGCGCCCTGCGGGGAAGCGGCGCCGGCAACCTCCCCGGGCCCGGGCCGGACACCGGCGTGGACTACGCGGCGGCGCAGTTCGTCGCCACCTCCACCTCGAACGCCGAGACGGACTCCATCGCCGCGCCGGAGGGCACGCGCCACGGCTCCAGGGCGCGGCCGATGACGATCGCGGAGAAGATCTTCGCGCGGCACTGGGTCACCGACCTGTCGAAGGGCGAGATCGGCGTGCCCTGGGTGCAGCCCGGCGACGCCGGCTTCGTGCAGACGGACATCCGCTTCTCGCACGAGTACGTCACCCCCATGTCGGCCATCTTCTTCGAGCAGCTGGTGGGGCAGGACGAGAAGGTGGTGGAGCCGGAGTCCGTCCTCTTCTTCCGCGACCACCTCACCTTCCTCAAGGACGTGATGCCGCCGGAGCGGGTGCAGCTGGGGCTGCTGGACGTCGCCAACCAGCTGGAGGTGAAGCAGCGGCAGTTCGCGGAGAAGCAGGGGATCACCCTCTACGGCGAGCTGCGGGCCGGCCGGCACGGATCCGAGGCCATCTGCCACAGCAAGATCCTGGAGGCGTACGCGCTGCCGGGGCACGTCATCATCGGCTCCGACAGCCACACGCCGCACGCCGGCGCGGTGGGGTGCATCGCCTTCGGCGTGGGGACCACGGCCATCTTCAACTCGTGGATCACGAAGGACGTGCGCGTGGAGGTGCCGCGCTCGTTCAAGGTGATCGTCCACGGCGAAAAGCCGGAGAACGTGTCGGCCAAGGACTTCATGCTGGAGATCCTGCGCCACCCGTACATCAAGGACGGCCACGCCATCGGGCAGATCATCGAGTACGCCGGCCCCGCCGTGGAGGCGCTCTCGGTGGACGAGCGGGCCACGATGACCAACATGGCCGCCGAGGTGGGCGCCTTCACTGGCATCGTGGCGCCGGACGAGAAGACGGTGGAGTACCTGGTGGAGCAGCGCGGGATGGCGCGGGGGGAGGCCGAGCGGCTGATCGAAGGCCTCTACAGCGACGAGGGCGCCGAGTACGTGAAGGTGATCGAGATCGACGCCTCGTCGCTCAAGCCCATGATCGCGCTTCCCGGCGACCCGGGGAACGGGATGTACATCGACGAGCTGGGCGAGGACGTGCGCATCGACATCGCGTACGCGGGAAGCTGCACGGCGGGGAAGAAGGAGGACATGGACATGTACGCCCGCGTCCTTCGCGAGTACCACGAGCGCGGCGTCGCCAAGCCGAAGCACGTGCAGCTGTACATCCAGTGCGGCTCGCAGGAGGTGTACGCCTACTGCCAGGAGCAGGGGTACGACCGCATCTTCCAGGAGGTGGGCGCCACCTTCATCGAGCCCAGCTGCGGCGCCTGCATCAACGCGGGCCCTGGCGTGAGCCGCAAGCCCACGGACGTGACCATCAGCGCCATCAACCGCAACTTCCCCGGCCGCTCCGGCCCGGGGCAGCTGTACCTTGCCTCGCCGTACACCGTGGCCGCCAGCGCCATGGAGGGGCGCATCGTGGCCTGGGAGCCGCAGGGCGAGCCCGCCGGCGTCTGAGCGAACGGCGGTTTTTCGATGGAAGGCGGGGGCGCACGCGGCGGACGCGGCGCCCCCGCTGCTTTTGCGCCAGCTGCCGAACGAGCTTTCGGCACGGGCTTGACGCGTTCATTCCGTTTGCTTTTACTTCAGCGGGGACGCTGGAACATGACAGTCGGTACAACGGGGGGAGGGGATGATGCAATCTGGAAAGACCAGGGTCGCGCGCTGGTTTGGGCTCGTTCTGCTGATCTACTTCTCGGGATTCGCCTTGATCTACCTCATCGATTTGGAGAAGGTCAGCTTTGAAACACCCGCCATTGTCGGGAGCATCGCCGCGATTTGCATGTCGATCCTCGCTGTCGTCCTCGACCTCCGCTCGCCCAAGCCGTCGCGCCCGCGAACGATCACGATCACCATCGAAGACTCCACAGGCACGCGTGCACGACTGATCACGCGATCGGACCGTCGTGTGGAAGATGTGAAGCGCGAGTTGGAGCGGCTCGTAATGCAGGCGTCTTGACCGGGCAATCCACCACATGACTTACCTGCTCATCGACCCACCCGTCTCGCCGCTCTCGCCTCGGGCGAAGATCCAAGAGTGGGTGGAGGAGCTCGCGCGGCGGGCTGAGGATCCGCAGTACTCCGATCCGAATGTGCGAAGGCAGATTCAGCACGCGATCGCCGAGGCGCTAGACTGGCTCGCAGCCGCTCAGGACGGCTCGCCCGTAGCCCTCCCGGGATCTTCCACACAAGATGTGGAGGGATAATGACGAAGGCCGCCGGATGCGCTCTGGCGGCCTTCTCGCGTCTACGCGTGCTCGCTTGCGTCTCGCGCGAGGTCAGGTGAAGCTTTTCCTGAGCAGGGCGATCTGGCCGGCGTGGTAGGCGTAGTGCTGGCTGATGCCGTGCAGCATCACGGAACAGGTCACGCCAGTTCCCAGCCCGCGGTCGCGATCCTGGCCCACCATCTGGTCCAGCCCCGCGGGCGGGAACGCGGCGACCGCCTCGAGCAACTCCCGGTGCGCGCGGGAGAGCGCGTCCACCGCGGCGGCCCACTCCCCTTCCCCGCTGCCGGGCGCGGGCCAGTCGCCCTCCGGCGGCTCCCGCACGTCGGCCTCGCGCAGGCGGCGGGCGACCTCGCGGGTCCAGCCCGCCAGGTGCAGCACGATCTCCCACGCGCTGTGCGCCTGCGGGATGGGCCGGGCCGATGCCTGCGCGGCGGTCATCCCCTGCAGCACGCGCCGCAGGGGATCGCCGTGCCAGGGGTCGCCGTCCCAGGCGCGGCGCAGCTCGTCCAGCAGCCGGTCGCGCTCGGCGACCACGGCGGCGGCGGCGACCTGCTCCATCGCCGCGCTCAGGCGGTGCCGTGGCCGTGCAGCTGGCGGCCGCCCAGGATGTGCACGTGCAGGTGCGGCACCGTCTGCCCGCCCTCCGGCCCGGTGTTGATCACCACGCGGTAGCCGCGGTCCGCCAGCCCTTCCTGCGCCGCGATCTTCTTCACCGCCAGCAGCAGCTTGCCCGCCAGCTCCAGGTCGCCCTCCTCCAGGTCGGCGACGGAGGGGATCGGCTTGCGCGGGATCACCAGCACGTGCACCGGCGCCGCGGGGTTGATGTCGCGGATGGCCACCAGGTCGTCGTCCTGGTACACGAAGGTGCCGGGGATCTCGCCGTCGATGATCCTGCTGAAAATCGTCTTCTCGGCCATGGCAGGAGCGGGAAAATGGTCGTGAGCGGTATCGTGGTGCACTTTCGGGCGGCAATCTACGCCCCCAGGCGCGCGCGCGCATCCGCCTGTCCGTGAGATGGAACCCTCCGCCCTCCATCACTCCATCACTCCATCACTCCACCACCCTCTGCTCCGCGGAACCGCAGCAGCCCACCCGTGGTACCATGCGCCCGTCCGATCCCGGATTCCGGTCCAGCGAGGCCTCACCTTGCCCGCAACGGCATCCCGGACGGCAGGCGCAGTCCCTTGATCCGCGGGTCCCGAGCACGCATATTCCCGGAGCGCGCACCATCGCGGCGCGTTCCCCGAAGGCCCCTCGCGGTCCCTTCCCGTTCACCCGGACTCCGCAGGTCTCTCCACATGAACCGCACCGTCCGCACCCTCCTGCGGCAGGCGGGCCTCTTCGCCGTCCTGCTCGCCACGACCGTCCCCTCCGCCCTGGCGGCCCAGGCCGAGCGCCGCGTGGCGCTGGTGGTGGGCAACGGCGCGTACCAGAACGCCGGTCCGCTGCGCAACCCGGTGAACGACGCGCGCGCCGTGGCGCAGTCGCTCCAGCGCCTGGGCTTCAACGTGATGCTGCGGGAGAACCGCAGCCAGCGCGAGATGGCGCAGGACATCCGCGAGTTCGGCCGCCAGCTGGACCAGAACACCGTCGCGCTCTACTACTACTCCGGCCACGGCATCCAGGTGAAGGGCGAGAACTACGTGGTGCCGGTGGACGCCGCGATCGAGAACGAGGAAGAGGTGGAGTACGGCACCATCAACGTGGGGCTGGTGATGGCGCAGATGGAGGCCGCCCGCAGCCGCGTGAACATCGTCTTCCTGGACGCCTGCCGGAACAACCCGTTCGCCCGCAGCTTCCGCTCCGCCAGCCAGGGGCTGGCGATGATGAACGCCCCCGCGGGCACCTTCATCGCGTACGCCACCGCGCCGGGCGACGTGGCCAGCGACGGCACCGCCGCGGCCGGCAACGGGCTCTACACCCAGCAGCTGCTGCGCTTCCTCAACCAGCCCGGGCTCCCCATCGAGCAGATGCACAAGCAGGTGCGCATCGCCGTCACGCAGGCCAGCAACGGCGACCAGGTGCCGTGGGAGTCGTCGTCCATCATGGGCGACTTCTACTTCGCCGGGAACACGGGGACCGGCACCGTGCAGACCGTGGCTTCCACGCCGTCCAGCAACGATCGCCCGCAGGCGATCGCCGAGGACCGCAGCGAGGCCGTGGCGCTCACCCCGGGGCAGCGCCGCACCGGCCAGCTGCGGGACGGCGATCCGGTGATGGACGACGGCTCGCTCTTCGACGTCTACACGTACGAGGCTCGCGCGGGCGAGCGGCTGTCGCTGGTGATGCGGTCGCGCGACTTCGACACCTTCCTTACCGTCGGGCGGATGAACGGCAGCCAGATGGAGCTGCTGGTGCGCGACGACGACAGCGGCGGCGGCACCGACTCGCGCGCGGAGTTCACGGTGGACCGCGACGGCCCCATCTACATCGCCGCCAACGCGCTGAGCGAGGGGATGGAGGGGAGCTACACCATCGAGCTTACCGCCGCGGGCGGAGGCAGCCGCATCGCCTCCGGGCAGAGCGTCAACGGCAGCCTGGCGCGCACGGACCCGCAGCTGGCGGACAGCTCGTACTACGACACCTACACGTACCAGGGGCGCCAGGGCGAGCGCATCACCGTCTCCATGAGCTCCAGCGCCTTCGACACCTACCTGTCCATCGGGCAGGTGGTGGACGGCCGCTATCGGGAGGTGGCGAACAACGACGACGCGGACGGGACCAACTCCGTGATGGAGGTCACGCTCCCCACCGCCGGCACCTACCAGATCCGCGCGAACTCGTACCTGAAGCACCAGACCGGCGCGTACACCCTGCGGGTCGCGGCCGGCGGCAGCGGCCGGCCGCAGCCTGCGAACGAGGGCGGCATCATCCGCCCGCGCCCGCAGCAGAACCAGAACCCGCCCGCCAACCAGGGCGGCATCATCCGGCGCCGCACCCCCTGAGGCTGAGAGGGTGTTGCCAAGCCGCACCCGAGCCTTGTCTTCCTGAGGGAGGCGCCGCGCCTGCCCTGGCGTTCACACCGCACTCTGGCGCCGACCGAAGGATCTTGCCGGCAGAGCCGAGGGGCTGGCTTCGTACCGCGGGAGCCCGCCCTGGGTGACGGAGAGAAGATCCTTCGGTCGGCGCCAGAGTGCGGTGTGAACGCCAGGGCAGGCGCGGCGCCTCCCTCAGGAAGACAAGGCT
>DATAAG010000561.1:0-5740 GCA_036260235.1 Longimicrobium sp. | reverse complement strand
CTGCGCGTGCCCCAGCCGCTCCCACAGCTCCTCCGCCAGGTGCGGCGCGAACGGGGCCACCAGCCGCACCAGCGGCTCCACCGCGGCGCGCTCCGGGGTGCGGCCCCCGGCGCGGACGGTGTTCAGGTACTCCATCATCGCCGCGATGGCCGTGTTGTAGCTGAGCGACTCCAGGTCCTCCGTCACCTTCCTGATGGTCGCGTGCAGCTTCTGCTCGACCGCGGGATCGATGGGCCGCTCCTCGGAGGTGAGCACCGAGTCCCACAGCCGGGTGAGGAAGTTGTACGGGCCGGTGATGCCGCTGTCCCGGAAGTCGCCGCCCTCCTGGTACGGGCCCAGGAACATCAGGTAGGTGCGGATGGTGTCCGCCCCCCACTCGGCGATGTACGCGTCGGGGTTCACCACGTTGCCGCGCGACTTGCTCATCTTGCTGCCGTCCTTGACGATGAGCCCGTGCGCCCGGAAGCGGGTGAACGGCTCCTCGAAGTGCAGCAGCCCCATGTCGTGCAGCGCCATGGTCACGAAGCGCGCGTACAGCAGGTGCAGCACCGCGTGCTCGTTGCCGCCGATGTAGCTGTCCACCGGCAGCCAGTGCCGGGTGAGCTGCGGATCGAACGGCACCTGGTCGAAGTCCGTGGACGGGTAGCGCAGGAAGTACCAGGCGCTGTCCAGGAAGGTGTCGCTCACGTCCGTCTCGCGGCGCGCCTCGCCCCCGCACGACGGGCACGTCGTCCGGTACCACTCCTCGTGCCGCGCCAGCGGCGACACGCCGGTCGCGTCGGGCTTGTAGTCCTGGATGAAGGGCAGCTCCACGGGAAGCTGGTCCTCCGGCACGGGGACGATGCCGCACGCGTCGCAGTACAGGATGGGGATGGGCGGCCCCCAGTACCGCTGCCGGCTGATGGTCCAGTCGTGCAGGCGGTAGTTGATGCGCTGCTCCCCCAGCCCCATCCCCGCCAGCCATTCGGTGATGGCGCGCTTTCCCTCGGCCACCTCCATCCCGTCGAAGCGGCCGCTGTTCACCAGCCGCCCGGGGCCCGTGTACGCCTCCGCCAGCGGCGTGTCCCCGTCGTCCCCCTCTCCCGCCACCACGCGGACGATGGGAAGGCCGAACTGCGCGGCGAACTCGAAGTCGCGCTCGTCGTGACCGGGGACGGCCATGATGGCGCCGGTGCCGTACTCCATCAGCACGTAGTCCGCGATCCAGACGGGGACGTCCTGCCCGCTGGCGGGGTTCACGGCGTAGCCGCCGGTCCACACGCCGGTCTTGGTCTTGTCCGTCTTCTTGCGCGTCACCAGGTCCTGCGACGCGGCCTGCCGGCGGTAGGCCTCCACCGCCTCGCGCTGCTCCGCGGAGGTGAGCCGGTCCACCAGCGGGTGCTCCGGGGCCAGCACCATGTACGTGGCGCCGAACACCGTGTCCGGCCGCGTGGTGAAGACGCGGATCACCGGCTTCTCGTCGTGCAGCTGCGCGGGCTCGTGCCGGTCGTCCGCCACCCTGCGCCGGGCGATGGGGAAGGCCAGCTCGGCGCCCTCGCTGCGGCCGATCCAGTTCTCCTGCGCCTTGCGGGTGGTGTCGGACCAGTCGAGCGTCTTCAGGTTCTCCAGCAGCCGCCCCGCGTACCGGGTGATCTTGAAGAACCACTGCGACAGGAAGCGCATCTCCACGGGCGTGTCGCAGCGCTCGCACAGCCCGCCGATCACCTGCTCGTTGGCCAGCACGGTGTTGCAGCCGGGGCACCAGTTGACGGGCGCCTCCTTCTTTTCCGCCAGCCCCGCCCTGTAGAGCTGCAGAAAGACCCACTGCGTCCACCGGTAGTACTCCGGCCTCGTGGTGTCGACGGAGTGGCTCCAGTCGTACATCAGCCCCACGCGGCGCAGCTGCGCAGTAAAGCGCTCCACGTTGCGGGGGATGAGCTCCATGGGGTTGATGCCCTGCTTGAGCGCGTAGTTCTCCGAGTGGATGCCGAACGCGTCGAAGCCGATGGGCTCGAACACCTGGTGCCCCTGCAGGCGCTTGAAGCGGCCGTAGATGTCGGCGCCGGTGAAGGCGTAGATGTTCCCCACGTGCAGGCCTTCGGCGCTGGGGTACGGGAACATCATCAGGTTGTAGAAGGGCCTGTCCGCGGACCGCAGCTCCCCGGCGGTCCAGCGGTTGGTGCCCTGCTCCTCCCAGCGCTGCTGCCACTTGCGCTCTACTTCGGCGGGGTGGTAGCTGGCGGTGACGTGGGTCGCGTCGGTGGTGCTCATCGGGACCGGCGATGGAGTCGAAGTATGGGAAGTCCGTGACGCAGTGACACGCGAGCCGCCGGGCGCGTGCAGCGGCCGACGGCTCTCTTCGTAAACTGCCACAGGTGAGGCGGATTTACAACCCCCGCCACGCGTACGCCAATCGCTGCCACCACCGCAGGTTGGCCGGCCGCGGCACCCGCGGCGGCTTGCGAGGACCCTCCTGATCGGCGGCCGCCCGCTCCCGTCGTGTGAACCGTGGAGGCGGCTCGAGAGACTCGACGTTTACGGTCAGGGCCTCCCTGAGCTCACCCTCCAGCGGGATGATGACCGTCTCGAACGCCGAGCCAGGGCGCGAGAGCACGATCCGCTTGAGGGGCTCGCGTCCGATGTTGCCATTGCTCGCGTGATTCGTCATCTCAGTAGACCTCCCGAATGTAGGCACCCACTCCCCGGCAGCAGTCGACGACGACTTGCTGAATCTCGGCCGTGAAGAAGTTTGGCACGCTGGAATCCAGTGCAACCACGGCGACAGGCACCATCGTTGAACTCAAGATCGGCACCGCCATCCACGCCTGCCGGTCGGAACTGACGACCCGCGCCTCGTCTTCGGTGAAGCCCCACTCACGGATAAGTTCTCGAACGAAGTCCTGATGTCCCTCACTCTTGCGACTGACCGCGACCGCATCCTTCTTCCGCACGGCGAGGCCGATGACTCCGGTCCGGACGGAGAAGACCCGGCGGGGTGGCCCACCCTTGCCCCCGATGTAGGGCAACAACTGCTCCAGTTGTTCACCTGCACCATCTTTCCCCTTACGGTGGACGACCCGGTGGATCGTCACGCGCAGCGAACCGTCGCCGACCGTCCCCGGTATCGCCGCGCTGCAGACCGCTTCGTAAAGTACCCAGAGTGAACCGCGAAGTCCATCGTGCTGCCGGAGCCGCTTGCGTTCACGATCCTGCGATGCGGCGTGCAGTACTTTGATGGCGCTAGCCACCGCCAGCCATGCCGTGGCGCCGGCCAACCACCAGCCGAGGGTGCGTTTGGCGGGATCGCCCAGGTTCACCAGCGCGCCGACTGCCGCGGTCACCAGGGGTGGAAGCATGGCGATGAGCTCCACGACGTACTTCTTCTCGTAGAACCGCTCCTTTCGGGGCCCAGGAATGTTGCCCATGGCGGGAGGCTCCAGCGTGCGCGTTGAGGGTCCGAAGCGCGCGAGAGCCGCCGGCGCGGGCGCGCCGGCGGCTCTCTGCTGTGCGGGGCGCCGCATTCCGCGTGCGGCGAGCCCGTCAGACGGCTGATTCCGCCTGAATTACTCCCAAAGATGTACACTCCGGACCAGCCGCACAAGCCCCGCAGTGCCGGGGAAACGCGAGCGCTCCGGATCCGCCAGCCGTGCGCACATGCTTCGCGCCGCCGCACGGGAAATTGCGAAATCTGATTCTCTTCCCGGCTGCGTGTGCTACTGTTGGCGCCGCGCCGTCACGCGCACAGCCCGCCCTCCGCCACGCCGCGGCGGCAGTGCTCGCGTCGCTCGACGGCGACCACGGTCCACGTGGCGCCCTGGCGGCGCATGTGCAGGCGGAACTCCACGTCGCGCACGGAGTCGTCCGCCTGGTCGGGGTGGACGAGGATGCCGGTGGCGCTGTCGGCGGAGGTGGACTCCATGCGCGTGGGGAGCACGCTGGCGTCCGGCTCCTCCAGCTGCGCGGCGACCACGTCTCGGACGCGCCGCAGCAGCGCCTGCGGATTCTCCGCGCTCTGCGTCCACGGCTCGCTGGGCATCTCCAGCGCGCGCCAGGCGGTGACGCCCGTGTCCTGCTGCGCGGGCGCGGCCGGTGGCGGCGGGGCGGGAGGCGTGATGCGCGTGGTGTCCGCGGTGTCCGCCGCGGCTACGCTGGCGGCGGCAGGCGCGTCGGCGGGCTGCGGTGAGTCGCCGGGCCCATCGGTCTCGCCACCGCAGGCGGAGAGCGAAGCGGCGGCGATCATCATCCAGCCCGTTCTGGCGATGCGGATCATTGCACCAGGGCGGCGACGGCGGCGTAGGGATCCGCCTTGTTGGAGCGCGCGGCGGCGATGATGTCGTTCATCGCCCGGGTGAAGTCGTGGTCCCGCGAGGCGTACACCCGCTCGAACAGCTCGAGGCGGTCGTAGTAGATGTGGCGCGCGATGAGGGTGGCGTTGTTCAGCGGGCTGCCCGTGAAGGTGGCGAAGGTGTCCACGCGCAGCTGCGGACGCACCTCTTCGGTGAACCGCCGCTGCGCCGCGGCAAAGACGCGCTCGCGCTCGCGCAGCTTGTCTTCCGAGGAGAGATCGGCGCGGGCGTAGAGCGCCCGGAGCTCGGCGACCACCTCGCCCAGGAAGACGCCGAAGAGGAGGTCGTCGTTCCACGCGGCCGTGGCCGTCTCGCACGACGGGGAGCGGGGGCCGTCGCGCCGGCAGAAGAACTCGATGGCGCCGCGCCCGCCCACGAAGTTGGCCAGGCTCTCGTTGAAGACGGCCTGACCGGGGGCGTAGAAGGTGTTGTGGAAGATCTCGTGGATGACGGTGTTGGCCAGCGACACGTGGTCGTAGCGCAGCAGCGACGAGAGCAGCGGGTCGTTGAACCAGCCCAGGGTGCTGAAGGCGGCGGAGGGGCGCAGGTACGTGTCCAGGCCGCGCGCCTCCAGCCGGCGCTGCTCGCGGCGCGCGTCCTCCAGCTCGAAGAACCCCTTGTACGGCACGTCGCCCACGATGGGGAACCACCAGGTGTGCGGCTGGAACCGGTCCTTGTACGCGGCGGAGAGCACCATCACCAGGGTGTCGCTGTCGACGCGCGAGAACAGGGTGTAGCTGTTTCCCGCGTTCAGCCGCAGCGAGTCCGCGGCGAACTGGCGGGCCTGCAGGACGAGCAGGAGCTTGTCACGGGTTTCCCAGTCCGTCGCGGTGTCCTGCACGATGCGCGCGATGGGCTTGCGGCGGCCGAGGATCTTCCCCTCTTCCCACGCGGCCCTCAGCACGTACCCCGGCGAGCACGCGGCCGCCGCGGCGCCAACGACGATCAACAAGGACAGCTTGCGCCAGTGTCGGATCATGCGGACGAGGTGTGGATGAACGGAAGCCTTGGGCGCCCATCTGCGCGAACGGGGAATCTAGCCACCGCGGCGCCGATGGTCACGCCCGCCGTGCCACGCGACGATGCGTCGGGCGGGTGATGCTCCTTGCGAACCGAAACCGGGAATCGCCTCGCCCGCGCCTGGAGCGACTGAAGCCGCCGCTGGAAATTCGCAAAGTCCGCCTGCGCGGCGCCTGCGCGGACTGCATCGCTGCCTCAGGAGTGTGGTGGTGGCTTCAGGGCGCAACCAGTCACCGGGATGCACACAAGCCGCGGCTAGGCCCTCAGTAAGCGTGATCTGAGGCGGCTGGAGGGGGAAAAAGAAACCGGAAAGGCTTATCTTGCTTGGCGAAGGTGGGATTCTGCCAGGAATCACTTCCGCCGCCCAAGACGAACCTTTCCGGTGAAGAGAATAT
>DATAAG010000560.1:0-5548 GCA_036260235.1 Longimicrobium sp. | reverse complement strand
AGCCGGATCCACACCGAAGTTCTCCCCTTTCTCCCGCGGAGCGGGGGAGAGGGGCCGGGGGAGAGGGGGCGCTCCGCGGGGCGGCAGGATGCTGGCTCTGGTGCACGGACTCACGCCTTCCCAACCTCCCCCAGGGGTTTTTGGGGGAGGTGGGCGAGTCATGCGAGCCCGGAGGGGGCGCGCGGCCGACAGGATGTCTGCCGAAGTGCACGAACCGCCGTTCTCCCCCTCTCCGCACGCAGTTTGTGCGGGGAGGGGGCCGGGTGGAGGGGCCCCCACGCAAAAGCCCGCCTCTCGTGCGAGAGGCGGGCTTTCTCATCACCCCGCTGCCGCCCGCGTCCGCTCAGGCGAACGCCAGCGACTGTGCGTTGTGGTACTGGTTGGCGGCCTCGATGAAGTCCTCGAACAGCCGCCTGGTCCCCGCGTGCTGGTCCATCAGCATCTCCGGGTGCCACTGCACGCCCACCGCGAAGTGGCCCTCGCGCCTCCCCTCCAGCGCCTCCACCAGCCCGTCCGGCGCCCACGCCGTGGCCACCAGCCCCTCGCCCACACGCTCCACCGCCTGGTGGTGCATGCTGTTCACCATCACCCGCTCCTCGCCGAACGCCGCGTGCAGCCGCGAGCCGGGGGCGACGCGAACGTCGTGCGCCAGGTAGTCGCGCGCCCAGCCGGCGCCGGGAAAGTAGTCGTGCTTGATGGCGCCCTCGAAGAGCCCGGCGCAGTCCTGGACGAGCGTGCCGCCCGCGGCCACGTTGATCACCTGCAGCCCCCGGCACACGCCGAACACCGGCTTGCCGTCCTCCAGCGCCCACTTCGCGAACTGGACCTCCACGAAGTCGCGCGGCGGGTCGGTGCGGCCGCACAGCTCGTGGCGCTCCGCCCCGTACGACGCCGGGTCCATGTCCACCCCGCCGGCGATGAACACGCCGTCCAGGCGGTCGTAGATGGCGCGCAGCGTCTCCGGGTCGCCGTCCAGCAGCGGCACCATCCAGGGGATCGCGCCCACCTCGGTGCACGCGTAGAAGTACCGCTGGTTCATCACCCACGACGCCGGAAGGTCTTCCGGAATGCGGTCGATGGACTGCAGCGTCTGGGTGGCGATGCCGATGACGGGCCGCTGGCGCATGTGAGACAAATCCAGGGGTAAACTCCACTTACGGAAAACGGCGCCGCCGGGGACGGCAAGATCGGGACCGCGCCGAACCTGCGGGTGCACAGTGGAAACGGGCCACCTCCCCATACCCCGCGTCACTACATCCGTTTCCGCGCCGGAAAAGTTTTCGTCCGTGGAGGGTCAGAGGCCGGAGGGCAGGCGCGCGGGCCCCACCTCGTGCAGCGGCGGGGCGGCGGGGACCTGGCCGGTGTCGTAGCGCACGCGCCCCACGGGTGACGTGCCGCGCGCGCCCAGCACCAGGTCTGCGTAGCCGTTGGAGGGGTCGCCGCCGGAGCCGCGGATGCGGGCCACCGTCCCCGGGCCGCGGTTGTACGCGGTCAGCGCCTCCTCTTCGTCGCCGTCGTAGTACGCCAGCAGGCGGCCGAAGTAGCGGAAGCCCAGCCGCAGGTTGGTGTCGCGGTCCAGGATCTCCTCGCGGGTGATGCCGGGCTGCATCTCGCGCGCGGTGGCGGGCATCAGCTGCGTCAGGCCCAGCGCACCCACCGGGCTCTCCGCCCGCTCGTGGAAGGCGCTCTCCACCCGCACCATGCGAAAGGCCAGCTCCGTCTCCACCCCCTCCGCCCGGGCCGCGCGCTCGATGGCGTCCGCCAGCTCCATCGGAATGCCGTACCGCCGCGCGTACGCCGCCACCACCCGCTCGCGCGCCTGCGCCGCCCGCGCGGCCGCGATCGCGTCCCGCGCCCCGTCCCACGCGCGCCGCCCCAGCGCCCGCGTGGGCGGCAGCAGCACGAGCAGCAGCGCCGCCGCGGCGATCAGCCACGCCCGCGCGCCCACCCGCCCGAACACGGGACGGGCACGGCGCACCCGCGGGCGCGGAGCCCTGCGGACGCGTGCGGCGCTGCGTTTGGGTCGCGGGGAACGGCTGGACATCGGCGGGCTCCGGGTGGCGCGGAGCTACGGGGATCGCTTCAAGCTAACCCCGTCCGCGCATTCCGGAAACCGTCCCGGCCGTGCGGAGGCGGAAAACACCGGCAGGATGCGGGATTCCGCATGGTCGGTCCACCCCGGGTTCTCACTGCGTCCGCGGGGGGCCCTCTCCCCCGCCCGGCCTTTCGCTCGTTCCTCGCGACGGCGGGCGACCCCTCCCCCAACCCCGGGGGAGGGGTAGCCGGGCTGGATCGCGGCGCTGCGACGAACCACCAGACCTGGCGAGTAGATTGCTCAGTCGGCGCCCGGGATCCTGCCGTATGCGAGTAACGGGTGGCGCCTCCTTCGGAATGACATCTCGTGCCGCACCCGCAGTTCTCCCCTCTGCCGCGGAGCGGGGAAGGGGGTCGGGGGAAGGGGCTCCCGCAGGCGCAGCGAGGTGCCTATCGACGCGCCCGTCGGGCCGGCGGGGACCTGTATCTCTCAGCCGCCGACGTCGAGGATCACCTGGATCACGCCGAAGGGCACGTTGCGGCCAAAGCGGGCGGAGGCCGACACGGAGTCGAAGAAGTGGACCTCGAGCACGTTCGCGGTCTCGATCGTCCGCAGCGCCTCCACGTCGCCGTAGCGCTGCGAGCCCACGTACACGGTGGGGTATCCCCGCGTGCCCCCCGCGTAGCGCGGCATCAGCCACGCCGGCCGCAGCCGCTGCACCGCGTCGAAGACGTTGTTCACGGACGCCCGGGACAGCTCGTCCACCGTCAGCAGCCGGGCGTTGCCCCGCCCGGGCGCGGAGCCCCCCGACGGCCCGCACGCGGCCAGCGCCACCACCAGCGCCGCCGCCATCATCCGCTGCACTTTCACCCTCATCGCTCATCCTCCCCGCTGGTGAATCGGCCCTGGCCCGCGTTCCGCACGTACCGCACCCGCGGAACCCCGGCGGCCATCTTGCGGGTACACCTGGGCCCACGTACACGATTCAGGTGATCTCCGGGAGGGATCTCATGCGCACCTCTCTTCTTCGTCCGTTCGCGGCGTTCGCGCTGCTTCCGCTGGCCGCGGCGTGCGCCTCCGCGCAGGAGCCAAAGATGGATGCCCGAGACGCAAAGCCGCTGGACACGCGCCCCTGGCAGCTGCCGCCGGCGGAGATCCCGGCGCTGCAGCCCAGCGACTACGCCGCCTTCGGCCTGGACCTGTTCCGCCGGCTGGCCAACGCGCGGCCGGACGCGAACGTGGTGGTCTCGCCGCTGAGCGCGGGGCTGGCGGTGAGCATGCTGGCCAACGGGGCGCAGGGCGAAACGCTCGCCGGCATCGAGCGGGCGCTGGCCACCGGGATGGACCTGGAGGCGCTGAACGGCACCAACGCCGCCCTGGCGCAGGCGCTGCGCACCGCCGACGTGGAGCTGGCGATCGGCAACTCGCTGTGGGCGCGGCAGGGGGTGCCGTTCCTGCCCGCGTTCCTGGAGCGAAACCGCCGCTTCTACGACGCCGAGGTGGAGTCGCTGGACCTCTCCTCCCCCGCGGCGGCGGAGCGCATCAACCGCTGGGTCAGCGACCGCACCAACGGGCGCATCACGCGGATGGTGGAGCCGCCGATCAGCCCGGAGGTGGTGCTGTACCTGATGAACGCCGTCTACTTCAAAGGCCGCTGGGCGGCGGAGTTCGAGGCGGCCCAGACCCGGCCGATGCCCTTCCGCGCCGCCGGCGGGCGCACCGTGCAGCGGCCCATGATGTCGCGCACCGGCGACTACGGCTACCTGCGCGGGGACGGCTTCCAGGCGGTGCGCCTGCCGTACCGCGGCGGCCGCTTCGCCATGTACGTGCTGCTGCCGGACGCGTCCTCGTCCGTGGCGGCGCTGCGGGAGCGGCTCACCCCGCAGGCGTGGGCGGAGTGGATGGGCGGCTTTGGCGAGCGTGAGGTGCGGGTGGTGATGCCGCGCTACCGCATCAACGTGGAGTCGCGCCTGAACGCCCCGCTGCAGGCCATGGGGATGGCGGACGCGTTCAGCCAGGTCCACGCGAACTTCGGCGCGATGCTCCCGACGCGGTCCGTGCCCGGGCAGAACGTGTACGTGAGCGAGGCCAAGCAGAAGGTGTTCATCGAGGTGAACGAGGAGGGCACCGAGGCCGCCGCCGTCACGGGGATCGAGGTGCGGGCCACCAGCGCGGGCCCGGAGCCCGTCTCGTTCATCGTGGACCGCCCCTTCCTCCTCGCCATTCGCGACGACACCACCGGCGCGCTGCTGTTCATCGGCCAGGTGAACGATCCGGTGACGGAGGGCTGACCGGCGTCCCTGGCCGGGACGGCCGGGAGCATCCGCAGGAGTGGCCGGACGCGCCGGTGCCGCGGCAGGCTGCGCGCACCCGCCGTCCGGCCCGGTCTTGTCATTGATCGCACACCCGGGATGGATCGGTCATGACTGAGCGCGGACCCGATTACGTGGCGTTCGGGCTGGACCTGTTCCAGCGCCTGGCCGGTGCCTCGCCGGACGAGAACGTCGTCATCTCGCCCGTGAGCGCGGGGCTGGCGCTGGGCATGCTCGCGAACGGCGCCACCGGCCAGACGCTCGCGCAGATCGAGCGGACCCTGGCGACGGGGCTGGGGCTGGACGCGCTCAACGAGGGCAACGCCGCGCTTTCCCGTGCCCTGCACACGGACGACGTGGAGTTGGCGATCGCAAATTCGCTCTGGGCGCGGGGCCCGTTCCTGCCGGCGTTCGTCGAGCGGGTCGAGCGGCTGTACGGCGCAGAGGCCGGCCCGCTCGTCTCCGCCAAACCCATCAACGACTGGGTGTCTCGCAATACGGCCGGGCGGATCAAGGAGATGGTGCAGGATCCCATCAGCCCGCTGATCATCCTGTTCCTGCTGAACGCCGTCTACTTCAAGGGCCGCTGGCAGGACGAGTTCGATCCGGAGAGAACCCGGCCGCGTACGTTCCATACGCCCTCCGGTCCCATGGAGCGCCCGATGATGTCGCGCGCCGGGTACTACGGCTGGCTGGCCGCGTCCGGCTTCCGGGCCGTGCGCCTGCCGTACCGGGGCGACCGCTTTGCCATGTACGTGCTGCTCCCGGACGAGGGCGAAGATCTCGCGCGCCTGCGGGAGCGGCTGACGGCGGAAGCGTGGGCCGGGTGGATGGACGGCGTACGGGGGAAGGAGGTGCAGGTGGTGATGCCGCGGTACCGGATCGAGGCCATGTCCCCGCTGAACGATCCGCTGCAGGCCATGGGGATGCGGGACGCGTTCGTCTCCGGCCGGGCGGCGCTGGATGGAATGCTCCCCGCGGATTTCGTGACCCGCGCGGCGCCGTACGTGGCGGAGGTGCTGCAGAAGGTGTTCGTCGAGGTGAACGAGGAGGGCACCGAAGCCGCCGCCGCAACCGTGGTCGCCGCCGCTGTCCGGAGCCTGATGCACAGGAGGGAGATGTTTGTCGTGGACCGCCCCTTCCTGCTCGCCATCCGCGACGACACCACCGGCGCGCTGCTGTTCATCGGCCAGGTGAACGA
>DATAAG010000559.1:0-2176 GCA_036260235.1 Longimicrobium sp. | reverse complement strand
AGGACGTCCCCTTCGCGATGGGGCACGTCCCCGACTCGGATTTCGTTCCCCTCGCAAGCGGGGAGGGAGGCGACATCCACATCCTCCTCATGCGCCCGGACGGGACGGTGTACGCGAAGTCGTTGGCGACGGTGATCCAGGAGTGGGAAGCGCGAGGCCGTGGAACAGAGGATCTCTGAGCGCGAACTCCCGCATCTCCGGCCTCCGTGTGAACGCCCACCTCAGGAGGGCTCGCGCGGAATCGGGCTGGCCCAGCACCCGGTGCACGTACGCCGCGTCGTAGGCCAGCGACGTGGAAAGGTCGACATTACTGGCGGCCTCCTGGCGCGCCCGGGCCAGCATGGCCCGGGCGCTGTCCGCGTTTCCGGAACGCGCGACCACCGCCGCCGCCACCGCCTGACGGAACAAGGGCGCGTACGCGCGCCCCTCGGCCCGGGCGCGGGCAGGCGGGTCCACGCGGTCCAGTTCGGCCAGCAGCCGCACGGCGCGAGCGGCGTCGGGCGCACGGCCGGGGTCGGCGCGCAGCAGTAGCAACTGGCACTGCACGAACTTCCAGTCGCCGGCAAACCGGCCCGCGCCGTATGCGCAGAGCGAGTCGGCCCGCGCGTAGTCGGCCACCTGGAGGGCGCTGAAGAAGAGGCGGCTGAGGAGGACTTCGGCGCCTTCAAGGTATGCGTCCTCGGCCAGGGCGCGCCGCGCCGCCGCGTCGGATTCCATGGCGCGCCCGCGGTAGCGCAGCAGGAGAGAGAGGGTTCCCCACGCGCTCGCCAGCCGCGGGTCGGCGGCGACGGCGGCACGCAGATCGGCCTCGGCGCGGCCGAGCCGCGCCGCCTGCTCTTGCCCACCGGCCGAGACCGCGGCCTGGTTGAAGAGGACGGTGCCGCGAAGCTCCAGCGCCAGCGGGTCGCCCGGGGCGCGCTTCAGGGCCCGCTCGGCAAAGGCGAGGGCGGTGTCTTCGCGTGCGGCGGGGGAAGGAGCGAGTGGCGCGGCGCGGTGCGCCACCCACCCGCGCAGCACGGTGGGACGCACCCACGCCGGGTCCGCGCGCTCGGCCGCGGCCAGGAGTGAGTCGGCGCGTGCCAGCGCCCGCGCGGCGGACACGGCATCCTGCGAGGTGCCCTGGCGCAGGAAGCGCGTGGCGTCGTCCCGGGCTTCCTCGGCCTGCATCACCCAGCGCCACGCTGCGGCGCTCCGCGTCTCCTCGCGAATGCGGCGCAGCTTCACCTGCTCGCCCAGCCGCCGCCGCAGGAAGCTCGACACCGAATCGGCCAGCGCGTCCTCCAGCGCGAAGAGGTCGCCCATGGGATGGACGATGGTGCGGCTCTCCAGCTGTGACCGGGTCCCGGCGTCCACCAGCTGCACCGTGACCCGCACCTCGCCTCCCGAGCGCTGAACGCTTCCTCCCACGACGCTCCCCGCCCGCAGGTGGGACACCATCGAGTCGAAGGGGACGCCCGCGTCGCGGTAGGGCTTTACACCGTTGCGCGAGATCACGTCCAGCGCCTCTACCTGGCTCAGCTGGTGGATCAGGCTCTCGGTGAGCCCGTTCGCCAGGTACCCCAGCTCGCCGCCCGGGGTGTGGTCGTCGAAATACAGCACGGCAATGCGGCGCGGATCGTAGCCTTCTCGCACAGCCGGCTCGGGCCGCGGCGGCTGCCTGCCTCCCGCGACCGCCATCAGCAGTCCCAGCAGCAGGCCCGCCAGCGCCGCCACGCGCGCCAACCGGGCTCGTCCCCGCCGCACGGGCGCACGCGAGAGCGCATCCGTCGGCGCCGCGCTCCCGGCGTGCGAAGGTGTCAGGCTGCCTCGCGGAGGAGCCGGTGCCGCCTGGACCGGCGCCTCGCCTGCCTGTTGCGGCACCGGTGGGGGCGGATCGGACGCTGTGCGGAGCGCCGATTCCTCCGCGGGGGGTGCGGCAGGCGCAGCCGGTTCGGCGTTCACGGCCACGTCCGGATCCGGTAAGGACGCGGTGGGCTCCGGCGGGGCGGGTGGCGGCTCGGGCTGATGGATCGCCGGAAGGCGCACGGGCTCGGAGCGCAGGCGTTCCACCAGCGCCGCGAAGTCGTCGTCCGGCTCCACGCCCAGCTCTTCGCGCAGCAGCGCGACGTGCGTGTCGCCGACCCAGAGCGCGGCGGCGCGCTGGCCGGCATCGTCCAGCGCCTGCATCAGGCGGATC
>DATAAG010000558.1:0-4214 GCA_036260235.1 Longimicrobium sp. | reverse complement strand
CGTGCTGAGCGCCCGCATGCGCAAGCGGGTGTGATGTGAACCCCGGGGGACAGGTTACAGGGGACAGGGGACAGGGGGGCGTTCAGGTGGACGCCCCTCTGGCGCGTCCCGTGCCTGCCCCCGCCGCTTCTCCGGAGCCGCTCCCCGTGGTCCCGCCGCACCTCCGCGCCAACTTCGCCGTCCTGATCCCCGCCTTCGACGAGGTGGAGAACGTCCCCACGCTCATGGCCGAGCTGCGGCGCACGTTCGAGAAGCACGGGCTGGCGGGGGAGATCATCCTGGTGGACGACGGCTCCACCGACGGCACGTACGAGGCGGCGCTGCGCGAGGCGGCGGGGATGCAGCGGACCAGGGTGCTGCGCCACCGCCGCAACCGCGGCAAGACGGAGGCGATGGTCACCGGCGCCTGGGGCGCGGAGACGGAGTTCCTCATCCTCTTCGACGCGGACCTGCAGCACTCCACGGAAGAAATCCCGCGCTTCCTGGAGAAGCTGGGCGAGGGGTGGGACATCGTCACCGGGCGCAAGGTGGGCCCGTACGAGAAGCGCGGCGTCTCGTCGGTCTACAACCGCCTGTCGCAGGCGCTCTTCGAGGTGCCGGTGCGGGACCTCAACTCGATGAAGGCGTTCCGCGCCGAGATCCTGCGCGAGATCCCGCTGCGCCACGACTGGCACCGCTTCTTCGTGGTGCTGGCCCACGCGCAGGGGTGGTCGGTGGGCGAGATCGACATCGAGCTGCTGCCGCGGCGCGCCGGGCGGCCCAAGTACACGGGGCGCCGCCGGGTGCTGGTGGGCGTGGGCGACCTGGTGGTGGTGTGGTTCTACCTGAAGTTCAGCGAGAAGCCGATGCAGTTCTTTGGCGGGGGCGGGCTGCTGCTCATCCTCGCCGGGATCTTCGTCGGCCTGCTGACGGTGGTGCTGCGGGTGGGGGGATGGATGCCGCCCTTCGGCTTCCGGCCGCTGCTGACGCTGGTGGTGCTGCTGGAGACGGTGGGCTTCGTCCTCTTCGGCTTCGGCTTCATCGCCGAGCTCATCGCGACGCTCCGGGCGGAGGTGGAGGACCTGCGCCGGCAGGGGCGGGGGTGAACGGGAGAGAACCCCGGACCAGCGACGGAAGTCGCCGCGTCGCCCGCAACGACTACACGCTGTCCGGCTTCGCGGACAAAAGGCTCGGCACCGCAATGATGGCGAGTCAGCTGACGCTCACGGGGAGGGGGAAAGCGCATGTCCAGCAACACATTCCAGGAAGCGCTCGGTCCGCTTTACCCGGAACTCGGGTCGAATCTCCCGGATCCGGATCTCTACGCGGATTCGGTGATCGTCCGGGTGCTGAACACCGGTCCCGATTCTCTGTGTGAGCAAATGCTGGCATACTACGGAACGGAGAGGGTACGCTCCGTGGCTCAGGCCCGGGTGAATCGGCTGGACAGTCCGGTATATCGGCACTGGAAGAGCCGGCTTCAGCTGCCCGATCGGCCTGCGGGGGTGGAGAGGATACACAGCCTGTGGCGTCGCTAGAAGGCTCGCTGCCCAGTCTTGACCGCCCCTCTGTTAGCCGTCCTGCTGCAGCGCTGGCCGGTCCTCTTGGCGCAGCCTGCGATCTCTCTGCATACCGCCTCGCAGGCGGGACTGCGCTTGCGTGGGAGCTGGGTCACCGGCGTTCAGACGACCTCGACTTTTTCACGCGCATCGCAGGTCATCTGGATGCGGCGGAGCAGGACCGCATAGCCACTGCCCTCCGCACGCTGGACCCAGAGGCCCGGATCGATGTCTCGCATCCCGAAACGGTCCACGCAGTCGTTCACCAGTGCAAAGTTTCCGTCTTCGGGCTCGGCGGGCGCTGGCTCTCCGATCCGGTGTGGGTGGCCGAGGGTTTCTGTATAGCCACCGTCCAGGAGATTGCGGCGATGAAGCTCGTCGCGGTCTCCACCCGGTCCGCAAAGAAGGACTTCGTCGATCTCCACGCGCTGTCGGGCAGGGGACATTCCGCCGAGGCGATGTTCTCCGCGCTACGCCGCACATACCCGAACGAGATCGACCTGGAGGTGGGGCTGCACATTGCCCGCGCGCTCACGGACTTCACCGACGCGGAACTCGATCCAGATCCCATCATCCTCGATGGGTCCACCTGGTCGCAGGCGAAACGCTCGGCGCATCTACTCGCTTCTGATCTGCATCGTCACCTGGCGGACCTTGAAAGAGCCGGTTTGCTTCGCTGAAGCAGTGGACCTACTACTGATAGCGCATGGGCACAGCTGCGGAACCCGATCCGCGGCTGTGCCCATTCTGCACAGGCCACCAGCGAGCTTCCCCGCGTTTGGCGCCGCCGCCGGTGTGGGACTGGCGCTCGCCGCGACGATCGCTGGTCTCGGCGGATACCTTCGCGCGCGGACATCCGCGCGCCTTCGGCCGTGCCCGCCGAGAGCCCGCCGGTTGCACCGCGCCGCCGGTGCGGTGGCGTGCGCCTCCGGCTGACCTGAGCATACCGACCGGTCAGAGGCGGCGGGAGTGGAGCGTTGTTCCACGGTCGCGGCGCCGTCCCTGCACCGTGCGGCGCGCAACACGTACCCGCTCCGATCCCCGCCTGCCATGCCTCTCTCCCGCTTCCGCTCCGTTTCACGGCTGGCGTCCACCTGTCGTCTTTCCCTGTGCGCCGTCGTGCTCGTACTGGCAGGCTGCGACGGCTCCCCGTCCGGATCGGCGGCGCGCGAATGCGGCGGCGGGCCGGTGCGGCTGGAGCCCGGTGACGCGGTGGAGGTAGCGACCGACGCCGGGTGCGAGCTTCGGCCGCAGGACGGGGCGGAGTACGCGCTGGCGTACTACGACGCGCGGTTCGCCACCGCCGCGCAGAACGCGCCGGAGCCGTACTCCGCGCCGGACGAGCGCTTCGCGATCATCCTCCGCGAGGGTGACGGCCAGGCGGGCGCATCCTCCTCGCCCCGGCTGCAGGGCAGCCCCGCCGCGGAGCCGCCGCACGACTTCCAGTGGTCCTTTGCCCCGGGGCCGCCGCGCGCCACGCTGTGGCCCGCCGGCGGCGACCGCGCGTGGAGCCCGGGCGACCTCCTGCGCCTGGAGGACACGCCGTGCACCGCCAGCTGCGCCCCACCGGTGGGTGCGCGGGTGGCGCGGGTGATGGACGGCTGGCTGGTGCTCGCCCTGGACGAGGCCAGCCTGGGCGCAGAGGCCGCGCGCGTGGCCGCCCTCTTCGACGAGGCGGCCCCACTGCTGCGGCAGCACGCCATCCCGCTCCTGACCGCCGTGCTGAGCGCCGAGCGACCGGTCACCACCACGGGATCCGGGCAGCTGGTGGTGCTCTTTCAGGGCGACGTGACGCAGGGCGGCGGCGTGGCGTTCAGCCAGGTCGGGCCCGGCCGCAGCGCCCGGCACTGGATAAGGCTGGAGCTTGCCCCGGGCCTGGACGCGGTGCGGATGCTGTCGCTGCTGGCGCACGAGATCACGCACACGTTCCAGTACGAGTTCGTGGCGCGCAGCGCACCGGCAGAAGGCGCGGTCGGCGCGACGGGCGCGGCGCGGTGGGGCATCGAGGGAGGCGCCACGCTCATCGAGTCGGAGACCGTGCTGCGTGCGGCCGGCCTGGGCATCACGGACAACCTGGACTTTCGCGCCCAGCCCACGTCGCCGCTGCAGCGCCACGCGCTCTCGTACGCGTCGGGCGGGCCGCTGGTGGTGGGATACGAGCCGGCGGCGGAGTTCCTGCGCGACCTGGTGGTCCGGCGCATGGCCGCGGGCGAGACGGCGGAGCAGGCCTACCGCGAAGTGGCCCGCGGCGCGGCGGAAGGGTGGTACGGCGTGGCGGTCGAGAACACGCGGCGCCCGGGGCTGGTTTCGCGGATGCGCGCCCGCATGGCCGGGTGGGACCCGGTGGACGCGGTGCTCACCTGGGCGCTGAGCGCGGCGGCGGACGACCGGCTGGAGGATCCGGCGTACCAGAACCGCACCTGGCTGCGCCTGCGCGATCCGGGGACGAACGCCTCCGGCTGGGGGCCGGACCGGGTGATCGACGGCGGCTCCGGCGCCACGGAAACCTGGTCGCGACTGGTGGGTGTCGGCGGGTACCTGCTGATGCGCGACACAGGGCGGGGGATCTCGTTTCGCGTGACCGCACCCGCCTCGGTGCGCTGGCGCCTGCTGCGGATCCAGTAGGCGGGCCTCGCGGACCGGCGGACGGGGACGGCGCGGAGGGCATTGGCCCTC
>DATAAG010000557.1:0-30006 GCA_036260235.1 Longimicrobium sp. | reverse complement strand
TCGGTCATCCGACACCGCGCGACGAGCTTGCCGCCGTCGAAGCCGCGGATCTCCAGCTTCGCCGGCGCGGCGGCCCTGGGGACGACGATCGTGGTGGGGCTCGCCTGCACGTCGATGGACTGGTTGGGGCGGTCGCCGACGTAGACGTCCAGCCGGCTGATCGCCTGCGTCTGCGCCAGCAGCGTCGCCTGGGCGGCGGACGACGACTGTGCCGTCACCTTCAGCGCGCGCACCGGCTTCATCTCCGCGAGCAGCTCGCCCGCGCGGTTCAGCAGGTCCACGTTGTCGTTGACCAGGTCGTTGCGCGTAAGGAAGTGGCGCCTGTCCGGCACCACGCCCAGGTCTTCCAGCGGCGCGCCCGCCTGGCGCCCCACCCGCAGCGTGCGCCGCATGGAGACGCGCATTCCGGCGCCGTTGGGGAGCGGCTCGTACACGCCGCCGCCGGGCAGGATGTGGCTCACGAAGAAGCGGTGCTCCCACACGTTCGCGCCGCCCGCGCCCGTGTTGCCGTCCGTCCCCAGCACCGGGCCGATCTCGTGGTCCTGGAACCCCGCGGCAAAGATGTCGGTGGTGCTGTAGCACAGCGCGTCGGTGATCAGCATCACCGGGCCGAAGTACTTCTGCCCGATGGCGTTGGCCTTCTCGGGATCGGAGATGGGGAAGCCGGCGGAGAACACCGAGCCCGTCCGCAGCGCCTGCTCCATGGACTCCACCCACGGCGACAGGTTGGCGAACGGCGAGCCGGGCCCGTTGTGCCGGCAGATCTGCAGGTTGAGCGCCGTGTTGACGAACTGCACGGGCTCCGGCTCGATGCGGCGCGGCGTGAGCGTCTGCAGGATGTACTCGCCGTTCATGATCATCCCGCCCCCGTTGCCGCGCACGTCGATCACCAGCCCGTTCTGCGGGAGCGACGAGATCAGCCGGATGAACTCCTGCACGAACCCGTTCACGTCCCTGTGGTTGAAGGTCCAGATGCGCAGGTAGCCGAAGGTGCCGGAGGTGGTGGTGATCTCCTTTGCCGTGAAGACGTTGGGGAGCTTGCTCTCCAGCGCGCCGAAGGCGCCGCCGCGGGCCGCCTTGTCCTCCGCCCGCTTTCGCGCCGCCACCGCCTGCGGGGCAAAGAGCGCCAGCCGCATCCGCCGGACGATGTCCTGCTCCAGGTCCAGCCCCAGCACCGCGGCGGACGCGAGGTCCTCGCCGGCGTCGTCCGCGGCGGCCGCGGCGGAGGGGAGCGGCGGGTTCACGTGCCAGTGGAAGCGGATGTCCTTCCGCTCCCCGGCAGCCGTGCGGTAGCCCACGTCCACCCACTCCTCGTCCGGCGGCGGGGCCACCTGCAGCGCGCGCTGGGTGAGCGTCTGCACCCCGCGCGCGTGCCGCGCCTCGCGGTTGCTCCCCGCGAAGCGCTGGGCGTTGTTCCACACCGCCCGCTCGATCGGCATCCCGTTCCAGTAGACCAGCTCCACGCCGTCGACGAAGGTGGGCTGGCTCACCCCCTGGGTGACCCGCGAGACGATGTACCTGCGCTTTCCGTTCTCGAAGTAGTCCTCCACCATGAACGGCAGGAACGCCGTCATCTGGTTGAAGGGCGCCGGCAGCAGGTAGTTGGTGTGCAGGTCGCGCAGGGAGCTGATGACGTCGGTGATCTCGTGGTGGAACTCCGTCTCCGTCATCTCGTCCTCGGGCCCGGCCCGCTCCAGCGCCTGCAGCAGCAGCTTCAGGCGCTGCACGGGATCCACCGAGTGCATGGCGCGCTTGAGCGGCAGGTGCGCGTAGTTCTGCTCGATCAGGATGAGCGCCTGCCGCACGATGAGCTTGCGCTGCTCCTGCGAGAGCTGTCCCGCGCCCTGCAGGAAGGTCGGCAGGTCCGTGGCGTCGGCGAAGTGGCCGCGGACGGCGGTGCTCATCCGGTTCAGGTACGCCGCGCGGTTGGCCGAGGCGCGCGCCTTCGCCTTCATCTTCGTCCCGCTCTTTTCCTTGGCCGCGCGGGCGGCGGACTGCTTCTGCGCTGGGGGCATGATCGGGCCGGGTCGGAATGCGATCGGCCGCTCCACGCGTGGAGCCGCGATACCGATCGTCGGGGAGATGGGGGAGTGCGGATGGGAGCCTGCCTGCCGCCCGAGGGCGGATGATCCCATAGTGGCGGCAAAGTAGTGCCGCGGCAAGGGAGTCGCCGCCGTTCGCGCGGGGTGCCGTTGAGATGTGGGCGTCGGCGCGCGAGATTGCGAGCCGCCGGCCTCGGGACAGCGATTGAACTCGCCGCAACGACGACACGCTGTTCGCCTTCGCGGACACCAGCCCCTGACGGTGCTGGATCGCCCGTACGATGGCGAGGACTACGCCGATCGACCGCCCCCTCTCCCGCGGAGCGGGGGAGGGGGCCGGGGGAGGGGGCTCTCGCGGACGCAGTGAGATGCCGGCCGACGCGTCCCCGGCCTGTCGGTACCATCAACCTCCCCCAGGGGTTTTTGGGGGAGGTGGGCGAGTCTTGCGAGCCGGAGGGGGCGAGCGCGCGCCACCGCCTCTCTCATTACGCACGGAATCCGTAGCTGCATGACCGACGAGAACGAGACCGGGCAGCCGCTGGACCTGCTGCTGCGCCTGCTGGACCTGGAGCGGCTGGAGCTGAACCTGTTCCGCGGGCACAACCGCGACATCGGCTCCGGGCGGGTGTTCGGCGGGCAGGTGCTGGCGCAGGCGCTGGTGGCGGCGGGGCGCACCGTCGAGCGCGGCCAGGCGCACTCGCTGCACGGCTACTTCATGCTTCCCGGTGACGTGGACACGCCGATCGTCTACCAGGTGGACCGCATCCGCGACGGGCGCAGCTTCACCACCCGGCGCGTGCTGGCCATCCAGGAGGGGCGCGAGATCTTCTCCATGCTCTGCTCCTTTCACCTGGAGGAGGAGGGGATCAGCCACGGCGCGCCCCCGCCGCGGGTGCCGCCGCCGGAGGAGCTGCCCCGCGAGCTGGACCTGGTGCGGGCGATGGCGCACCGCATTCCCGAGCACCTGCGCGCCGTCTACGTGCAGGACCGGCCGATCGACTTTCGCCCCGTGGCGCCGGTGGACCCGTTCGCCCCGGAGGTACGGCCGCCGCTGAAGCACGTGTGGTTCCGCGCGGAGGGGACCATGCCCGACGAGCCGATCCTGCACCAGGCGGTGCTGGCGTACGCGTCGGACTACGGGCTGCTGGGAACGGCGCTGCTGCCGCACGGGCTGTCGTTCCTGATGCGCCGCGTGCAGGCCGCCAGCCTGGACCACGCCGTCTGGTTCCACCGCCCCTTCCGGGTGGACGACTGGCTCCTGTACGCGATGGACGCCCCCGCCGCCGCCGGTGCGCGCGGCTTTGCCCGCGGCTCCATCTTCACCCGCGACGGGGAGATGATCGCCTCCACCGCCCAGGAAGGCCTGCTGCGGATGCTGCGCGACCCCCATCCCGCCGACGACCGCGCCTCCGGCTGAGCAATCAAAAACAAAAGGCTGGGGTACAGAGGAACAGAGAAAAGCCAGAGATACAGAGGAAGAACTGGACTCTGTATCTCCGGCTTTTCTCTGTTCCTCTGTACCCCCTCGAAGTTGTTTGGGGATTTGCTACCAGCGTGGGTCTTCGCGCAGGAGGGCCTCGGCGTCCTCGCGGCGCAGGGCCGGGGAGAGGAGGTAGCCCTGCGCGTAGTCGCACCCCATCTCCCGCAGCAGGCCCAGTTGCGCGGGCGAATCCACCCCCTCGGCCACCACCTTCACCCCCAGCTGCCGCGTGAGCGCGATGATGGCGGAGACGAACTGCGCGTTGCGCGGGTCGTCGTCCATGCCGTGCACGAACTCGCGGTCGATCTTCACCCCGTCCACGGGAAAGCGCCGCAGGTAGCCCAGCGACGCGTAGCCGGTGCCGAAGTCGTCCAGGTACAGCCGCACCCCCAGCTGCTTCAGGCACCCCAGCGTGTGGGCCGCCGCGTCGGCCTTGTCGATCAGCACGCTCTCCGTGATCTCCAGCAGCAGCGACTGCGGCGCCAGCGGGCACGCCGCCAGCGCCAGCTCTACCTGCCGCGCCAGGTCGGGCTGCATGAACTGCTTGGCGGAGAGGTTCACCGCCACGGTGAGCGGCGGCACGCGGGGGATGCGCTGCCAGCAGGCCAGCCGCCGGCACGCCTCCTCCACCACCCAGCGCCCCAGCTGCAGGATGACGCCCGTCTCCTCCGCCACGGGGATGAAGTCGGCGGGGAGGATCATCCCGAGCTCCGGGTGCTCCCACCGCACCAGCGCCTCGAAGCCCGTGATCCGCCCCGTCTGCAGCAGGACGATGGGCTGGAAGAAGAGCCGCATCTCGTGGTTGGCCAGCGCGCGCCGCAGGTCCGTCTCCATCTGCAGGCGCCGCATGGCCGCCGCGTGCATCTGCCGGTCGAACACCTCGTAGCGCGCCTTTCCCTGCAGCTTGGCCCGGTGCAGCGCCGCGTCCGCGTTCCTCAGCAGCTCCTCCGGCTGCGCATCGCCGCCGCAGAGGGCAATGCCGATGCTGGCGGAGGTGAACACCTCGTGCGCGCCCAGCGCAAAGGGCGCCTGCATGGCCTCCAGCACCCGCTCCGCCACGTGCGTGGCCTCCACGCTGGTGGCCACGTTCTCCAGCAGGATAGTGAACTCGTCGCCGCCAAAGCGCGACACCGTGTCGCCGGGACGCAGCGAGCGCTCCAGCCGCGCCCCGATCGCGCGCAGCAGGTCGTCGCCGGTGCCGTGGCCCAGCGAGTCGTTGATGAGCTTGAAGCGGTCCAGGTCCAGGAAGAGCACGGCGAACGGCGCCCCTCGGTTGCGGCGGATGCGCTCCAGCGCGTGGTCCAGCCGGTTGATGAAGAGCGCGCGGTTGGGAAGCCCGGTGAGCGCGTCGTGCAGCGCCCCGTACGCCAGCTGCTCCTCCGCGCGCTTGCGGTCGCTGATCTCCGTGATGGCCCCGAGCGTGCCCACCACCTCGCCGGCGGCGTTGCGGAACGGCGTGGCGTGGATCTCCGTCCAGCCGATCGTCCCGTCCTTGCGCACGGTGCGCATCTCGTAGCGCTCGGAGACGCCGTCCAGCCGCCGCCGCATGCGCTCCATGAACGTCTCGCGCTCCTCCGGCGGCACCAGCACCTCCACCCCCCGCCTCCCCACCAGCTCCTCCGGCGCCCACCCGTAGATCTCCTCCACCCGCGGGTTGGCGTAGAGGATCAGGTCGTCCATGTCGGTGATGAGCAGCCCCTCGCCCAGCGTCTCCACCACGGTGCGAAAGCGGATCTCCGATTCGCGCAGCGCCTCCTCCGCCCGGGCCCGCTCGGTGATGTCGCGGGTGTTGACCACGATGCCGCGCACCGCGGGCGAGTCCAGCAGGCTGGTGGCGGTGACGTGCAGGACCCGCCAGCCGCCCTCGCGGTGGCGGTTGCGGAAGGTGAGGGTGTGCACGGCCCCCGGCCCGTCGCACACCTGCCGGAAGAACGCCCACAGCCGGTCGCGGTCCTCCGGGTGCGCGCCGGCGAAGGCGCTGGTGCCCACCAGCTGCGCCGGCGTGTAGCCCACCACGCGTTCCACCGCGGGGCTGTGGTAGCGCACCGTGCCGTCCGCGTTCAGCACGGTGATGGCGTCGAACGCGTTCTCGGTGAGGGCGCGGAAGTACTCCTCGCTGTGCTGCAGCGCCTCTTCCGCGCGGGCGCGCTCCGCCACCTCCGCCTGGAGCGCGCGGTAGCGCTCCAGCAGCTCCTGGCTGGCCAGGTCCATGGAGCGCTCCAGCATCAGGCGGTCGTCGTCCGCCTCGCGATACGCCCGGTCCACGGCCTCGATGAAGGCGCGGATCTCCGGCGGCGCGGCCTCCACCCCGCCGAAGCATCGCCTGAGCTGCCGCACCAGGAGCTTGTGCATCACTCCACCTCGGCGAAGGTGGTGATGGTCATGGTCTGGTTGTGCAGCTCGCAGCGGGTGGACGGCGTGAAGGGCGAGATCTCGCCGTAGGAGTAGAAGCCGGCCAGCACGGGCGACTCGCCCAGCACCTCGCGGACGCTCTCCACCTCCTCTTCCACCCGCTGCTTGAGGATGAGCTTGCGCCCCACGCAGCTGATGAGCACGGCCAGCTCCGGCGTTCCCTCGCCGATGGCGCGGTAGCTGGTGCGGGCGGCCCCGGTGGCGCCGTCGATCAGCCGCTCGAAGTTGGCCTTCATCAGCCGGGCGAACGCGCCCTCCGGCACGTCTCCGGCAAAGGTGAGGCTCTGCTCCCGCTCGTCCACCCCCAGGATCGTCCGCACCACCCCCGCCTCGCCGTCGGGCAGGCGCAGGCTCAGGGGAAAGCGCAGCCCGCTGGCGGGGAGCTCGTCCGCGTGCTCGCCCAGGTACAGGCGGTACAGCTCCAGCGCGGAGCGGCCGTCCAGCTCGTACAGCACGTTCCCTTTCGACCGCGTGATCAGGCGTTCCGGGCCGAACGGGTCCCATCCGCCCAGCGAGCCGCACCCCACCCGCAGCGCCCCGCCGTAGAAGCCGATGCCGGCCACCGTGTCCTCCGCCACGCACCCGTCCACCCCCACCAGCGTGCGCTGAAAGCGGTCGCCGTCGCCAGACAGCCCGCCGGAGACGCCCACGGTGGAGGGGAGCCGCCGCGAAAGGCCGCGCACCAGCTCGCTGCCGTTCACGTTCAGCCCCTCGGACAGCACCAGCACGTGCACCAGCCCGGGCCGGTCCAGCAGCTCGCCCAGCCGGCCGCCCGCGGCCAGGCTGTCGGGGACGTCGCGCAGGGAGACGCGCCCCACCTCCACCTCCGTCGCGCGAAAGGCGATGGCCGTGGCGACCACGGAGTCGTCCAGCACGCGCGTGCCGCAGATCTCGCCCGCGGTGGAGCACCCGACGACGTGCGCGCGGGGATAGCGGGCGCGCAGCTGGTCCCAGCACCCGGGCCCCGCCACCGCCTCCCTCCCGCCGAAGAGCAGCACCAGCCCGGCGTCCGCGCCCAGCGGCTCGCCGGAGCCTTCCCATCCACCCGCCGCCGTCCACTTCCGCTGCTCGATGCGCATCATCCGCCCCGCTCGCCCTGTACGCTCCGCACACAAAGTCCCCCCAAATGCGGTGCCGGCGCGTCGTCTCGCAAGGGGGTCTGCTCCACGGCTGCTGCATCACGCAAAAAGATGATGGCCTCACACAGAGTCAACGGAGTCAGCGGAGTCCAGTCTCAGGTTCCGCCGCTGACTCCGTGTGAGGCGTGCAGCAGGGCTGCGGTGCGTATAACTTTGTATACTCACGCACTCACGCACTCCCCACTCTCGCACTCTCGCACTCCGTCTCCGCCCATGCCCGTATCCGCCGAAGCTCCGCCCATCGTCGCCCGCGCACCGAAGTTCGAGGAACGGACGGCCGTCGTCGCGCCGGAGGGCGCGTTCACCTACGCGGAACTGCTGGATGCGTCCGCGCGGGTGGCGGCGGCGC
Source organism: Longimicrobium sp. (assembly GCA_036260235.1). GTDB lineage: Bacteria > Gemmatimonadota > Gemmatimonadetes > Longimicrobiales > Longimicrobiaceae > Longimicrobium. Next base: position 22,584 of record DATAAG010000557.1, on the reverse strand, counting down.
TGCTGGACGGGGCGGGGGACCTGGCGGAGGGGCGGGTGGCGTTCCTGGCGCCGCCGGGGTGGCACTACGTGGCGGTGCAGTGGGGGATCTGGCGCGCGGGTGGGATCGCGGTGCCGCTGGCGGTCTCGCATCCGCCCGCGGAGCTGGAGTACGTGGTGCAGGACGCGCACGCCGCCATCGTCGTCGCGCACGCGGACTTCTCGGAGGTGCTGCGCCCCGTCGCGGAGCGCAACGGCCGCCGCTTTCTCCTGACGGACGATGCGCTCGCCGCGGCGCCGGGCCCGCTGCCGCCAGTGGATGAGACCCGGCGGGCGATGATCGTCTACACCAGCGGCACCACGGGCAAGCCCAAGGGCGTGGTGACCACGCACGCCAACCTGCGCGCGCAGATCGAAGCGCTCGTCCAGGCGTGGGGATGGACGGCGGAGGACCGCATCCTCCTGGTCCTGCCGCTGCACCACGTGCACGGCATCGTCAACGTGCTCTCCTGCGCGCTCTGGTCCGGCGCCGCCTGCGAGATCCTGCCGCGCTTCGACGCGGACGAGACCTGGCGCGTGATCGAGAGCGGGCGGCTGACGCTGTTCATGGCCGTGCCCACCGTCTACGCCCGGCTGATCGCCGCGTACGACCGCGCGGACCCGGAGCGGCAGGCGCGCATGTCCGCCGGCTGCCGGGCGATGCGGCTGATGGTCAGCGGCTCCGCCGCGCTGCCGGTGAGCACGCTGGAGCGCTGGCGCCAGATCAGCGGCCACGTGCTGCTGGAGCGCTACGGGATGACGGAGATCGGGATGGGGCTCAGCAACCCGCTGCACGGCGAGCGGCGCCCCGGCTCCGTTGGCGTTCCCCTGCCGACGGTGCGCGCGCGGCTGGTGGACGAGGAGGGGTGCGAGGTGGAGCCGGGAACGCCGGGGGAGATCGAGATCGCCGGGCCCAGCGTGTTCCTGGAGTACTGGCGCCGCCCGGAGGCCACCGCGGAGGCGTTCCGCGACGGCTGGTTCCGCACCGGCGACGTGGCGGTGGTGGAGGACGGCTACTACCGCATCCTGGGCCGGCGCAGCGTGGACATCATCAAGACGGGCGGATACAAGGTCTCCGCGCTGGAGATCGAGGAGGTGCTGCGCACGCACCCCGCCATCGGCGAGTGCGCCGTGGTGGGCGTGGAGGACGCCGACTGGGGCGAGCGCATCTGCGCCGCGGTGGAGACGGCGGAGGACTCCGGGCTCACGCTGGAGGCGCTGCAGGAGTGGGCGCGCGCGCACCTGGCCCCTTACAAGCTCCCCCGCGACCTGCGCCGCGTGGACTCCCTCCCCCGCAACGCCATGGGCAAGGTGATGAAGCCCGAGGTAGCAAAGCTTTTCCGCTGATCGAGTGCCTGGCGCCTCGGAAATACCACGGCTGGCGTGTTCGGAGTGTCCACTGGCGCCAGGAAATCACCCGCCATAACCTCCCGCACTCACTCTGCTGCCGCCCCCTTACGATGGGGGCGGCTTCCTATTACAATAGGACTGAGTCCAATGCTGCGGAAAGGCGGCCAGGTCCCGGGCCCAGCGTATGATCTTGCGGCGTTTCAGGCGGAGGTTCAAAAGCGAAACGTCCACGTCTACAAGGGTCGAGCGCTGGACATCATCAAGGTTCTTCGAGAGTGCAGCCAGGCAGAAGCTCGCGCGTTCGCACGCCGGACGGTGCTCATGCTCACGCCGGACGACTATGCGCACACCCTGAAGATGCCCGACGGACAAATTCAGGACGTCTATGGAAGGCTGATTGCGGGAGAAGGATGGTACCTGAAGATCGAGATCAATAGGTACGATGGACAGCCGGGCATCGTGTCGTGTCACCCGGCCGCGTACGACCTCGTCACCAGGAGCGGCGTCGTCCCCAGTTCCGGGAGGAAGTTCTGATGAAGCTGGAGTCAGGAAGGATCGTGCGCTCGTGTGGCGGATGCGGGGAAGGCATGCAGCGCGAAACGAACGTCATTGGTATGACGATGGCACACCGCGACGACCCCCGTGTGCGCATCCTTGACGACCTGCTCCTGCCGGTGTGTGACGTCTGTGGGGACATGGCGCTCGATGAGGCGCAGACAATTGCACTCGATGTCGTGCTGGAGCGCTCCTACCGCCGAAAGCGGCTGCGGCAGCAGTGCGCGCTGATCAACGACCTGCGCCGCATGGGCCTGTCGCAGGTGCAGATCGAGCGGTTCGCGTACCTGTCGCCCGGGTACATCTCGAAACTGCGGAAGGGAAAGCTCGCCTCGGGAGCCACGTTCCGGCTTCTGTACCTGCTCCACGAGTTTCCGCAGGAGGCCCTGCGCGCCGTCAGCCGGCTGGACCCGGCCCTGAAAGCGGCTGGCGAGAAGCTGAAGCCCCGCTCGTCGGCCGCGGCGGCGAGCGGGTGATCGAACCGGCTGCGCGTCGTTGCAGCCGCTCCCGCATTTGCCTCACGAAGGGGGCTGATCACGCGGAGACGCAGAGGCGCGGGGAGATCCTCTCTCCGCGCCTCTGCGCCCCGGTGTGATCCAGCCGCTTCCCGGTCCGCTTCGTGCTTTCCGGGGCGGCATGCGCGTACGACTGTCGTTTCGCAGGGTCGCGATCGGGGCCGCGCTGGTGGAGGCGGGGCTGCTGCTGGGCCTGCTGATCTACCTGGCGGCGTCGGAGCGGGCGCTCGTGGTGTCGTTCCCCACGCGCGAGAGCCTGCGCCAGGCGCGCGGCCGGGCCCCACTGGTGATCCCGGTGGCGGGGGTGCGCGCGGCGGAGCTGAAGGACACCTACGGCGCGCCGCGCTCCGGCGGGCGCGGGCACAAGGGGATCGACATCTTCGCCCCGCGGGGAACGCCGGTGCTCGCGGCCGCGGAGGGCGTCATCGTCAAGCGCGACTCCAGCGGCCTGGGCGGGCTCTCGATCTACGAGCGCGGCCAGGACGGCCGCACCATCTACTACTACGCCCACCTGAACGGCTACCGCGCCGGCCTCAAGGAAGGCGACCTGGTGCGCCAGGGCGACGTGATCGGCTACGTGGGGAGCACGGGGAACGTGACCGGCTCGCCGCACCTGCACTTCGCCGTCTTCACCGTCACCGACCCCAACCGCTGGTGGCGCGGCCGCGACCTGAATCCGTACGAGCTGCTGCGCGCTGCTTCTCCGGGCGCAGATCGCTAGGGCGACTCGCCGGCCTGCACGCGAACCCAGCTGAACTCGTCTTCCACGGGGTCGACCAGGCGCAGGAGGCTGCCCTGGAGCTCCCAGCGGAAGGCGGTCTCCTCGAACGGCGTCCCCGGGTCGAGGGTCAGGACCAGCGAGTCGCCGGGAGCCGCCCAGACGCCGGTCATCTTGACCTGCTCCGCGGCACCACCCTCCGGCTGCGCCACGAAGACCATCCGGTACCTGCCGTTCTCCCGCAGCGAAAGCTCGCCGCGGTGCAGCGTGACCGCGTAGTCTTCCACCGTGTAGGGGAGCGGCTGCGCGTTCACCTGCTCCAGCCGGTAGGTGCCGTGCAGGGCGGGGTTCGCGCGGGGGACGAACGCGCCCGCGGTGCACGCCGCGAGCAGGAGGATGCCGGTCAGCCGCATGGAAGGTCCGTGAAGGTGGACGGAACGGGGCGCGGGTCAGGCCCCCGGCAGAAAGCGCGAGCGGGCGATCAGCAGCGCCTCTTCCGCCGCTCCCGGCGAGGCGTTCGGCTCGGCGAGGGCCTCGGCGGCGGCGTCGAGGCTCTCGTACAGCTGGTTGCGGATGGGCAGCGGGATGCCGTCCAGGTTGAGCGTGCGCCACTCCCGCGCATCCAGCGCGGCTCGGGCGTCGTTGACGTGCCCGTCGCGCAGGTGGATCAGCACCCGGTCGATCCACTCCACCAGGTGCGCGGACCCCCGCGACCCGGGAAAGATCTCATCGCCGCCCGACGGTCCGCCGCTCATCCACGCCTCCTTGTCCGCGTATCGGGTGCGTCCGCCCGGCACGCGCTGCGCGCGAAGAGCCGGGCGACCCATTCAGTCCGCTTCGGACGTCGTCAGCCTCGTCCTCGTCCCACTCCCCGTCCTCCGCGTCCCCGTTTTCGTACGCGTCGCTCTCGTCCCAGTCGGCGGTCTCCACCGCCTCTGGCTCAGCGAAATCCATGTCTTCGTCCTCCGCGTTCCAGCCCTCCTCGTCGGCTTCGCTGAAATGGGACATGGTCTCGCTGGGGTCAGGGGGGTGTGGTCAGGATCGGTCGACACGGGTGGCGCCCCGCCGGGCGGGCGACGCGCCGCGGCATGTGGCTCAGGAAAGCGTCTTCAGCCGCTCCACGGCGGCCAGCAGCGTCTCGTCCTTCTTGCAGAAACAGAACCGCACCTGCTGCGCCCCGTCTTCCGGCCGGTGGTAGAAGCTGCTGCCGGGGACGCACGACACGCCCACCTCACGCACCAGGTGCATGGCGAACTCCACGTCGTTGGCAAAGCCGAAGCGGCTGATGTCCGTCATCACGTAGTACGCCCCTTCCGGCCGCGTGACGCCGAAGCCCGCCTGCTCCACCGCGGGGAGGAAGAGGTCCAGCCGCGCCTGGTACTCCGCGCGCAGGTGGTCGTAGTACTCCGGCGGCAGCGACAGCGCGAACGCGCCCGCCGCCTGCAGCGGGGCCGCCGCGCCCACGGTAAGGAAGTCGTGCACCTTGCGGATGGCGCCCGTGATCTCCGGCGGCGCGATGCAGTAGCCCACGCGCCACCCCGTGACCGAGTACGTCTTGGACATCGAGTTGACGACCACCGTCCGCTCGCGCATCCCGTCCAGCTGCGCCATGCAGATGTGCCGCGCCGGCGTGCCGTCCGCGTGGTGGTAGAGGATGTGCTCGTAGATCTCGTCGGTGATGCACAGCGCGTCGTGCTCCCGGCAGAGCGACGCGATGAACTCCATCTCCTCGCGGGTGAAGACCTTGCCCACGGGGTTGTTGGGGTTGCAGAGGACGATGGCCTTCGTCCGCTCGCCGAACGCCGCGCGCAGCTCGTCGGGATCGAAGCTCCAGGCGGGCGGGTGCAGCTTCACGTAGACGGGGCGCGCGCCGGAGAGGATGGCGTCGGGCGCGTAGTTCTCGTAGAACGGCTCGAAGATCACCACCTCTTCACCGGGGTCCACGGTCGCCATCAGCGTGGCGATCATCCCCTCGGTGCTGCCGCAGGTGACGGTGACCTCGCGCTCGGGGTCGATCTCCAGCCCCAGGTGCCACGCCGTCATCTTCGCCAGCGCCTCGCGGAAGTCGCGCGCGCCCCAGGTGATGGCGTACTGGTTCACGTCGCGGGCGATGGCGTCCATGGCGGCCTGCTTGATGGCCTCCGGCGCGCCGAAGTCCGGGAACCCCTGCGCCAGGTTCACGGCGCCGTACTTCATCGCCTGCCGCGTCATCTCGCGGATGACGGACTCGGTGAAGCGGCCGGCCTTCTCGGATACGATGGATCTGCGGGAAACCGTCGTCATTCGTGATGCCGTGGATCGGTGGTGGTCGCGGGGAAGGCAGGCATCCGTCCCGGCGGTTCAAAAGGCGTGGCCAGATCAGGCGATCATGCCGGCCGCCTCTCCAGGTCAAACGATGGCGCACCCGATCCGAGAATCGCGCCGTCCGCCCCCGGGAGCGAATGAATTCGCCGCTGGAAATTCGCGAAGTCCGCCTTCGCGGACTCCACCGCGGCCTTCCTGCTCCGGGGCAGGCGCTCGATCAATCTAGCGCAATATCGTCATTCCGGGGGAGGCACCGGGGGATCCTGACCGTGCAGGATCTTCGGTGCCGAGCGAGTCACTCCATCCCTCCATCCCTCCATCCCTCCATCACTCCATCACTCCATCACCCCATCACCCATCACTCCCTCACCCCATCACCCCACCCTCACCCCATCACCCCATCACTCCATCACCGCGCGCCGGCGCGATACGCCTCCAGCTCCGCCTTCCGCTCCCGGCTCAGGGCGTCGAGCGAGGCGCGCCAGCCGTCGCGGTAGCCGCGCAGCCGCTCCACCAGCGCCTCGGTGACGGCCAGGTTGCGGAACCACTTCCTGTCCGCGGGCACGACGTACCACGGCGCCGCGTCCGTGCTGCAGCGGCTCAGCGCGTCTTCGTACGCCTGCTGGTACGCGTCCCAGTGCTCGCGGTTCTGCCAGTCGCCGGCGGCCAGCTTCCACGCCTTGGTGAGGTCCTTCTCGCGGTCCAGCAGCCGCTTCTCCTGCTCGTCGTTGCTGATGTGCAGGAAGAACTTGAGGACGATGGTGCCGTTCGCCGCCAGCAGCGACTCGAAGTGGTTGATCTGCTCGTAGCGCGCCTGCCACACCGGCTCCGGCGCAAGTCCGAGGACGCGGACCACCACCACGTCCTCATAGTGCGAGCGGTTGAACACGCCGAAGATGCCCCGGCGCGGCGTCACCCGGTGCACGCGCCAGAGGAAGTCGTGCGCCAGCTCCTCTTCCGTGGGCACCTTGAACGATTCCACCCGCACGCCCTGCGGGTTCAGGTTGGCCAGCACGCCGCGGATGGTGCCGTCCTTGCCGCTGGTGTCCATCCCCTGCAGCACCATCAGCACGCTGTGCGTCTCCGCCGCGTACAGCTCCTCCTGCAGCGCGTCCAGTTCCTCGTTCAGCTCCGCGAAGCGCGCCAGCCCCTGCTCCTTGTCCAGCCCCGCCGTGTCCCTGGGGTCGTGGTCCTGCAGGCGCACACGGGTGCCGGGCTGGACGAGGGTGGCGTAGGGCATGCGCGTGACGGGTGATGGGTGAACGGGTGATCGGGGGACGGCGAAGCGTGAGCCCGTCAGGCGAGGGGCGGACGGGGCATGGGACGAAGCTGCTGCACGATGCCGGCCGCCGCCAGGGCGCGCTCCTCGCCCCGGGGCGGCGCGACGATCTGCAGCCCCACCGGCATGCCGGCGGAATCCATCCCCGCGGGGACGGACGCCACCGGCAGCCCCGTCATGCTCAGCACGAAGGTGGGCGCGATCCAGTCCACGTACGTCTCCATCTCGCGCCCGCCCACGGTGCGGGGAAAGTTCTCCTCCGCCGGGAAGGGCGGCACGGCCATCGTGGGCGTCAGCAGGTGGCCGAACCGCCCGAAGAGCGCGCGGAAGTCCTCCCAGATGCGCCGCCGCGCCTGCTCCGCCGCGCCCAGCTCCCTCATGGTGACCGCCAGCCCGGCGCGCACGTTGTTGGCCACGTTCACGCCGAACTGCTCCAGCTTGTCCAGGTGCGGGTAGAGCTGCGAGACGAACCAGTATCCCCGCAGCGCCAGGAACGGCCTGCGCGCGTACGACAGGTCCAGGTCGATCTCCTCCACCGCGGCCCCCGCGCTGCGCAGCGCGAAGGCGGCCTCGCGGCAGACGCGCTCCACGTCCGCGTCGATGCCGATCCCTCCGATGTCGCGGCAGTAGGCGAAGCGCTTTCCCCGCACGTCCGCCCGGCGCACCGCCGCGGCGAAGTCGCGCCCCTCCACCGGCTGGGCCAGCGGCGCCAGGCTGCTGGGCCCGGCGACCGCCTGCAGCCCCAGCGCCACGTCCTCCGCGGTGCGGCCCATCACCCCGGTCACCTGCATGGGGTCCCAGATGTACTCCTGCGGCCAGGTGGGCACCAGCCCCACGGACGGCCGCAGCCCCACCACGCCGCAGAACGACGCGGGGATGCGCAGCGACCCGCCCAGGTCCGTCCCCTGCGCCAGCCCGAACATCCCCGTCACCAGCCCCACCGCGCCGCCGCCCGTGCTGCCGCCCGCGCTGCGCTCCGGGTTCCACGGGTTGCGCGTGAGCCCGAACACCGCGTTGAAGGTGTTGCCCCCCGCGGCGAACTCCGGCGTGTTCGTCTTCCCCAGGATGACGGCGCCCGCCGCGCGCAGCCGCCGCACCACCTCGGCGTCCTCCGCCGGCACGTGGTCGGCGAACAGGGGCGAGCAGTAGGTGGTGCGGACGCCGGCCACCTCCGTCACGTCCTTGATCCCCACCGGCACCCCCGCCAGCGGCCCGGGGGCCTCGCCCCGCGCGATCCGCCGCTCCAGCTCCGCCGCGTCGTCGCGGGCCGCGGGGTTCAGCGTGACGACGGCGTTCAGCCGCGGGTTGTGCCGCTCCACGCGCGCCATGCACGCGTCCAGCACCTCGACGGGCGACACCTCGCGGGCCCGCACGCGCCGCGCGATCTCGTGCGCGGGAAGGATGGCAATCGAATCGTCCGGCATCAGGAGTTCAGCGTCGGTTGCGGATGGGGGGTTCTGCATGCGCAAACGGGGCATGGGCAGTAACTCACCAGACCCGCTCCACCGGATAGTGGTCGAACGCGGGATCGGCGCTGACGATCTGAAGGCCTTCAGCGATCGCTTGGGCGATGAGCAGCCTGTCAAAAGGGTCGCGGTGGTGGAGCGGAAGGGGCGAGAGTGCCAGGATGTGCTCCCAGGTGACGTTCAGAACGTCGAACTCATTCGCGTCGATGTTCTCGGGCCACAGTCGCGCGAGAGGCTGACCCAGGACGAGCTTGCCGGTGCCCTGCTTGATGACGATCTCCCACGCACTGACAACGCTCACGATGACGCGTTCGTCAGGGTCACCGATCCTTGCCGCGGCGGTGGGACTCAGCCGCGGATCGGCATCGATGAACCATAGAAAGGCGTGGGTATCCAGAAGGAGGGCCACGATCTTACATGTAGTCGCGGAAGTCCTCGGGCGTGGCGTCGAAGTCTTCCGCCATGTGGATCAAGCCGCGCGCGCTGCCGGGCCGACGCGGCGCACGTGCGCGGCGCAGGGGGATGATCTTGGCTACGGCCTGTCCGTCCTGGCGGAGAACCACTTCGCCGTTCCGCGTGGCTTCCTCTACCAGCTCCAGAAGCCGCTCGGGAACGGTTTCCAGGTCGACAGCACGGATCCCCATACCGCAGCTCCGCGAAAAGTTGCTTGACGTGTGCTGATCAACATAGCAAATCGCACAAGCCGCGCCTAGCCAGGCCCCACGATGCCTTTTACCGCACGTCCAGCATGTGCTGGGGGCCGCTGCCGGAGAGGACGACCACGGCGTCGAACCCGTAGAGCACCTGCAGCAGCGGGTCGGGCAGGGTCCCCAGCCGCGGGATGCGCGGGCGGAGGGGGCGCAGGTCGAAGACGGTCCACCGCTGCGGGTCCGCCGCGTCGAAGAAGGGCCGCGCCCACGGCGCCGCCGCCGCGTCCACCGGCGCCTCCACGCTGCGGAAGACGCGCGGATCGATCACCGCGTGCATCGTCCCCGCGCCGCCCAGCATCAGCACGCCGAACGAGCGGCTGCCGTTCACGTCCGCCAGCTCCGACGCCAGCGTGCCCAGGTCGAAGACGTTGGTGTAGGTGCGGCCGCGGGTCATGTGGGCCCAGCCGAACTTCAGCATCACCCGCGGCAGCTCCCCGGTCCGCTCCCGCGCCTCCGCGAGGTAGCGCATGAACTGCCGCTTGTTGAACAGCGCGCGGTGCAGGTTGGAGAGGTAACCCTGCCGGGTGATCCAGTATTCGTTGATCTCGCGCGTCTGCTCCATCAGGTGGATGATGCGGTCCGCCTCGCTGCCGGGCACGGGCGCGTAGGCCTCGCGCAGCGGCGCGTACACGTCGCGGGGGCCGCCGAACATCATGATGAGCCCCGGATTCTGCGTCGCCAGCGCCTGGGCGAGCGCGCTGTCCGCGCGGGCGATCACCGCCTCGGCGGCGGCGCGCGCGGCCGGGTTGGGGGCGATGTCGCGCAGGCGGCGCAGCGCGTAGCGGTCGGCGACGATGTCGTAGTCCAGCCCCCACAGCACGTCGTCGCGGCCGCCGGCCGCCGCGACGGCGGCGCGCAGCAGCGCCGCGTCCTCGCGCCAGTGGTAGAACGGCGCTCCGGGAAAGTGCTCGCGCTGGAAGGCGAGGTACGCATCTCCGGTTGCGTCCTGCAGGATCGCGCGGTTCAGCGCGGAGGCCAGCGCGTCGCCGGTCTCGATGGCCAGGTGGCGGTACCCGTGCGGCGCCAGCTCGCGGAACAGCCCCGCCGCCACCAGCGGGATCTCCGCCACCCCGTGCTCCTCGCCGATCAGGAAGAACTGCGCGTCGCGCCCCGCCGCGACCAGCAGCTCCGCCCCCGCGCCGGAGAGCTGCCCGTCCGCCGCGGCCTGCATGGGATGGGCGTTCGCGCGCAGCAGCGCCGTGAGCGAGTCCTGCGCCGCGACCGGCGAGGCACAGGGAAGCAGCGCGGCGAGCGCCACCCCGGTCATCGATCTGGTCACGTTGGTTCGGTGCGGATTGGAAAGGAATGATCCCGGCGCGTACGAGATACGCATGAGCCCCGCGCGATCTCGCGCGGTCTCGTCCGCGAAGGCGGACAGCGCGGCGTGGTTGCGGCGATCTCGATCGCTGGGCGCTGGGCGCGGGGCCAGCCACCCGGTCGACCGCTACGCCGTACGTGCGTACTTCCAGTGGCGCGACTTGCCCTCCGCCATCCACTCCACCGCCTGCGCCAGCCGCTTCTGCCGGGTGGCGTCGGACTTCGCTTCCGTGATCCACTCCACGTACTCGCGGCGGTGGCTGGGGCTGAAGCGGTCGAAGGTGGCCTGCGCGGCCGCGTTCCGTCCCAGCGCCTCCGCCACGTCGTCCGGCACCTCCAGCTCCGGCTTCTTCTCGCCCGACTTCGTGCGGCTGGGGGCCTTCACGCCGGTCTCGTTCAGCGTCATCGCCTGGCGGACGTAGCCGATCAGCACGTCGCGCGGCGGCAGGTCGTCCACCGAGGTGATGCGCCCGAAGTGGCCCATCGCCTCGCGCGCGTGCTCGCCGGCGTTCTGCATCACCAGCTCGGCCTTCCAGAAGCCGAAGGCGCAGTGCTGCTTGAACGACGCCATGCTGGCCAGCATCCCGCGGTACATGAAGTGGGGAAAGCTCCACTTCATCGCCTCTTCCACCTGCGGACACGCCTCGTGCACCACCTCGCGCAGGTGGCGCAGGATGGTCGGCGCGAACGGGGCGGACTTCTCGATGTAGGCGTCTACGCGCGGGTCTCTGCTGCCCATGGTGACGGCTCCAGATCGAAGGGGATCACTCCGCGGACGTGGATCGGCGATGGGGAGCCCGGGTGACGGACCGAACCGGGAGGAAGTGGAATGATGGGCGCGCGCGTCCCCGGCGACAAGATCGTCCGCATTCCGCCTCGCTTCCGGCGCTTCGAACCCCGCTTCCGGCCCCGCAGATCGGCTGAGCCATCCACGTTCCGAAAATAGTCCGAATAAAACCCGAAAGCAACCAAACATCCGACGCAGACAGCAGATACAGAACGCTGGAGCTGGCTCGCGGGTGACGGGGTGGACGGGAGGCCGCGTCAGACCCGGCGGCGGGCGTGCGTTCAACCGGGGTCGGAGAGCAGGGAAGACGTGTGAACCAGGAGGTGCAGGATGATGAACAGGATTCCCCTCCTCGTGGGGATGGGGTGCATCGCCTTTGCGGCGGCCGGGTGCGCGGAGGCCGCGCGCACGCCGCCCGCCGGGGCGCCGCAGGCGCGGACGCTGCCGGCCTTTCAGTCGGAGCAGGAGCTGGGCGCCTACCTGCGGCAGCAGGCCAAGCTGCGGCGCGCCCGCCAGACCGTCACCGGGAACGTGGCCACGGCGGCTGGGGCCCAGGCGGAGGCGGTGGCCGCGCCCTCGGCGGCCCAGGACGTGGCGGAGCGCGCCGCGCCCGGCGAGTCGGTGACCAACGTGCAGCACGCGGGGGTGGACGAGGGCGGCATCGTCAAGGTGCACGGCGACCACCTGGTGATGCTGCGGCGGGGCCGGCTGTTCACCGTGGCCATCGGCGACGGGGCGCTGCGGCCGGTGAGCGCGGTGGACGCGTTCGGGCCGGACATCGACCCCGGCGGCACCTGGTACGACGAGCTGCTGGTCTCCGGCGACGCGGTGGCCGTCATCGGCTTCAGCTATGCGCGGGGCGGCACGGAGGTGGGGCTCTTCCGCATCGACGGCGACGGCCGGCTGACGCACCGGTCCACCTACCACCTGCGCTCCAACGACTACTACTCGTCGCGCAACTACGCCAGCCGGCTGATCGGCGACAAGCTGATCTTCTACACGCCCACCTACCTGGCGCTGGGCGGCGACGACCCCTTCGCGGAGTTCCCGGCCGTGCGCCGCTGGCACCGCGGGGCGCAGGACAGGGAGTTCCGCCGCATCCTCCCCGCCACCCGGGTCTACCGCCCCGGCCGTCCCATGACGGAGGACGACGAGCTGGCGCTGCACACGGTGACGGTGTGCGACCTGGGCGCGGAGGCGATGGGGTGCGAGGGGACGGCGGTGCTGGGGTCGCCGGGGCGCGTGTTCTACGTGTCGCCCGGGGCGGTGTACGTGTGGACCAGCCCGTGGCGGCGCAGCGACGCGGACTCGGTGCGCACTGCGTCCATGCTCTACCGCATCCCGCTGGACGGCGGCGGGCCCGGCGCGCTGCGGGTGGAGGGGAGCCCCATCGACCAGTTCTCGTTCCTGGAGAGCGGGGACCGGCACCTGAACGTGCTGGTGCGCTCGGACGCGGACGGCGACGGGATGTGGCACGCGGAGACCACCGGCGGCGACGCGGCGCTGCTGCGCATCTCGCTGGACAGCTTTGGCGACGGCGCGGCCTCGGCGCCGGAGGAGAGCTACCGGCGGCTCCCGGCGCCGCGGGGCTACACCTTCCAGAACCGCTTCGTGGGCGACTACCTGCTCTACGGCACGGGGAGCGGCTGGGGCCACGCGCAGGGCGGCGGGACGACGCTGTACGCGGTGCCCTGGCTGGAGGGGACCGCGACGGAGCTGCCGCTGCCGCACGGGGTGGACCGCATCGAGGTGATGGGCGAGGACGCGGTGGTGGTGGGGACGGACGGGCAGAACCTGCACTTCAGCGCGGTCCGCCTGGGCCGCCGGCCCACGCTGGCGCAGCGCTACATCAGCGCGGGCGCGTCGCAGGGGGAGCTGCGCAGCCACGGCTTCTTCTACAAGCCGGACGGCCGCGACTCCGGCATCCTGGGGCTGCCCATCCGCAGCCCGGCGCAGCCCGGGTACGCGCACCTGACGGAGGGCTCGGCGTCCATCCTCTTCCTGCGCAACCGCCCGTCGCGCTTCGAGGAGCTGGGGGAGCTGGCGGCCGGCGTGGACGGCGGGGTGGACGACGGATGCCGGGCGTCGTGCGTGGACTGGTACGGCAACGCGCGCCCGCTCTTCCTCCGCGGCCGCATCTTCGCGCTGCTGGGATACGAGATCGTGGAGGGCACGCTGGCGGACGGCCGCATCCGCGAAGCCCGCCGCATCAGCTACGCGCCGGCGCCCGCGATGGCGGGGCGGTGAGCGGGATCGAGTGCGTGAGTGCGTGAGTGCGTGAGTGCGTGAGTGCGTTAGTGCGTGGGCGCGAAGCCCGTGAGCCAGGGAAACCGTCGACCTCGGGCGGGGTGCCGGCCCCGCACCCGAGCGGGTAAACCCGCCGCTGGAAGCGCCAGAAGCCCCGTCTCGGCGCCGCTGACGCGCCGCCGAACGGGGCTTCAGCTGCAATGGCGAACCGTCGCGCTTCGCGCGGGGCCCTCACCCCCGGCCCCTCTCCCGCACTGCGCGGGAGAGGGGAGAACCCATCCCCGCTCCGAGCTGTCATTCCGAGGAGGCGCCTCGCGGAACCATCCTTCGGGAATGTCCAGCGCCGGCCGAGGAATCTACCGTTTCAACCGCCGGGCGTGGGACCGGCGACTGCGCGCGATCTGCTGATTCCGCGCTGATTCCGCGCCCGCCTGGCTCGCCACGCGTGCCACGTGGTCGTAGGTTGTGCACCCGCGGCGTTGGCGAACGGCGGAGATCCGCACACGCGCCGTCGCCCGTACTCCATCGAATCCACCCGCATGACCCCACCGACCCCGTGGAAACGATGCTCTCACCCCCGAGCAGCCCGGCCCGCCTGCCGGGGTACGACCTGCGCGAGCCCGTGGAGGCGGATGCGCTCGCGTCGCTGCGGCGTGTCTTTGGCCCGGAACGGGGTGAGGAGCGGTGGTCCCGCGCCTGCCACGACGCCGGCCTCGCCGTGGGCGGCGTGAGCACGCAGGCGCAGCTGGTTCGCGCGGTGCAGGCGCTGGCGGCGCAGGGCGGCCCCGCGGCCGCCGTCGCGCGCTCGGTGGAGATCCGCCAGCGCACCCACGCCCGGCTCGCGGCCCGGGCCGCCACCGCGGGAGGGCCGCGATGACGGCGATCGACCCCCTGTACGACGAGGAGCGGCTCCGCGAGATCGTGGAGCTGGACCTGCTGGCGCCCGACGTGGACCCGCTGCTGGCCGACATCGCGGCGCAGGCGGCGGCGCGGCTGGGGCTGCCCGTCTCCCTGATCAGCGTGGTGCTGGACGAGGCGCTGCACGTGGCCGGGTTCCACGGCCCCGCCGGGCTCTGGCTGGAGGAGACGCGCGGTCACCCGGTGGAGTGGTCGTTCTGCGCCACCAGCGTGCGCACCCGCGACGCCTTCGTGGTGGAGAACGCCGAGGTGCATCCGGACCATCGCACGAATCCCCTGGTCACGCAGGATGGTGTGCGGTGCTACGCCGGCGTCCCGCTGATCTCCTCGCGCGGCTACGTGCTGGGCAACCTGTGCGTGGTGGGGCTGGAACAGCGCCCGTTCTCCGAGCACGACGTCGGCGTGCTGCGCGAACTGGCGGCGGAGGCCGTACGCCGCATCGAGCAGCGCCGCATCACCGCCTGATCCCGCATCGAAGAAGATCGCGCCTCACACGGGAGTCAACGGAGCCTGGAATCATTCCTCCTCCGTTGACTCCGCTGACTCCGTGTGAGGCAAATTCTTTTGTGGATCTGGCGCGACCATCCAGCCCGCGACGTAACTTCTTCGCCCACCGGTCGTCTTTGCGGCAGGCTCCTTGCTCCTCGGAGCCCCGCACCGCGTTCGCGCGGCCTGACCAGAGCGACCGGAGATGCAGCGATGAGCAGGATGCTTTGCGCCCTGGCGGCGGTCGTGCTGACCGTCGCCGGCCACGGGACGGCGGCGGGTTCGCTGAGAGCCGCCGTGGAAGACGATCGGCCCGGCGTGGCGGGCCTGGAGGGTGTGCTGCAGCAGGGGAAGGGGCAGGGCGGCGGACAGGGCAACGCGCAGGGCGGCGGACAGGGACGGGGACAGGGCGGTGGCCAGGAAGCGCGCGAGAGCCGCGGCCGATCCGGCGGTGACGACGCGCGGCCCTCGCGGCAGGGCGGGGAAGGCCGTGGCCAGGGGCAGTCGGCCCGGTCGTCCGGGCAGGGTTCCGGGCAGGGATCGGGACGCTCGTCCGCCGCTCGCGGCAGCGGGAGCGCGGAGGAGCGGGGGAAGGGGCGCCCGTCCGACGCGGCGGCGCGGAGCGAAGGGCGCGGCAACTCGGGGAACGCGGCTGCGCGGAGCGACGACCGGGGCTCGTCCGCATCGTCGGCGGGCGGCAGCGGGCGCGGCAACTCGGGAGAGGCGCGCGGCGGCAGCGCGTCGGCGAACCGGTCCGCGGCGGAGGGCGAGCGGCGCCGGGACCGGCTGAGCGGGCGCGACCTGCAGGCGCGCATCGACGCGCTGCCGCCGGAGCAGCGGCGGATGGCGAACAGCCGGCGGGCCAGCGAGCGGGTGGCGGTGGGCGCCATCGCGCGGGGGCACGCGCGGGGGCTGGCGGCGGACGCGTTCGACGTGCGCAGCGAGAACGGCCGCGTGCGCGTGCTGAACCGCCGCGGCGACCTGCTGCTGGACCTGGACGACCGCCGCGCCGGCGAGCTGGGCGGCTGGCAGATGCGCCGGCTGGGCGACCGGACGCCCCGCGCCAACGCCCCGGCCTTCTGCCGCAGCGGCGAGGGGCACCCGGTGTGGGGGCGGGAGTGGTGCATCGACAAGGGCTTCGGCCTGGGGAGCCGCACGGGGACCCTCTGGAGCCGCGGCAGCATCGGCGACGTCATCTTCCGCCGCCCGGACGACCGCACCCGGCTGGATCGCGGCGGGCTGATCGGCGTGCTGGGCGACATCGTCTTCGGGCGCCTGGCGCTGCAGGCCATCACCCTGGGCTACGACCAGCCGCTGGTGGGCGTCTGGCTGGCCGAGCCGGAGGGCCCGCGCATCCTGCGCGTCAACTCCGGGCCGTACGAGGTGGCGGAGCTCTACGACGCCGACCGCGACGGACGCGCGGAAATCCTGTACGTGGTGCAGCCGGTCTGGTGATGCGCACGGTGGATGCACGGCGCGCATCCGCCGTGCATCCACGCACGATCGTCCACTCGCCGTTCCGGCCCGGGGGGGCACGAGCTGCCCCCCGCGATGCGCGGTGCCGGGCAGGGGCAGCGCACGAAAGGAGCCCGACGTGGCAAGACGGCCGAACTACGACTTCCAGAAGCGGCAGAAGGAGCTGAAGCGCCAGGACAAGCGCGACGAGAAGGCCGAGCGCAAGCGCCTCCGCAGGGAAGGCGGTGAAGAGGGCGAGGCCATCGCGCAGGGTGACGGCGACATGGGCGCCGCGCCGGGCGAAGACGAGCGCGGCGGCGCCTGATGGCCGGCTCCGCGGGTGCTGCCGCCGCCTCGCCGGAGCTGGATCCCGCCCTGCGCGCGCGACTGGCCGCGGTGGCGGAGGAAGGCCGCGACCTGTTCGACCGCTTCGACGTGGAGGTGCGCCAGAAGCGCTTCCATCCGTTCGTGGCGGCGGACTACGAGATCGTGCTGCGGACGCTGCTCGCCCTGCGCGCTCCGGGGCTCCGCTTCCTGGAGTGGGGATCGGCGACGGGCGTCGTCGCCATCATGGCGGACCTGCTGGGCTACGAGGCGTACGGCATCGAGCTGGACCCGCAGCTGGTGGACGTGGCCCGCGGGCTGGCGGCGAAGCACGGGTCCGGCGCGCGCTTCGCGGCGGGGAGCTTTCTCCCCGCCGGCTACCGCTACCGCCCGCGCGGCGGGGACGGGCGGATGGGGACGATCGGCGACGGGGTCTCGGGATACCGCGAGCTGGGGCATCCGCTGGACGACTTCGACCTGGTGTACGCCTACCCCTGGGGCGGCGAGGAGCCGCTGATGCTGGACCTGATGCGGGCGTACGGCGCGCCCGACGCCCGCCTGCTCCTGCACGGCACCGCCAGCGGGATGCGCATCTACCGCCGCGGCCGCCTGATCTCCGGCGAGGCCGAGCAGGTGGCGTAAAGAAAACGGCACTCACGCAGAGCAGCAGAGCAGCAGAGGGGCGGAGAGCGGAGAAAGATGGGTTCTCCGCTTCTCTGCCTCTCCGCTGCTCCGCGTGAGTGCTGTTCGAGGCTCAGCGCTGGACGGGTGCGAGGAGGGCGGCGGCGCGGCGGCGGATGAGGGTGGCGCCCACGCCGATGACGATGAAGGTGCCCGCCAGCACGGCCCACCAGAACCGGAAGCCCGGCACGCGCGTCCCTGCCTCGCTGACGGCCGCGGCGCACAGCCCCACGTACGACCACGTCATCCACTGGTAGTGGTGCTCCACCCAGTTCGCCGGCCTGCGGCGGACCGGCGGGACGATGCCGGCGATCACCGTCGCCAGGCTGATGAGGGCGGCCGCGTGGAAGGGACCGAACCCGCCGAAGAGGCGGTAGATCATCAGCGCGGTGGCGTTCAGCAGCAGCATGCTGGCCACGTACACCCATCCCAGCCGCCGGTGGGCGCGATCGCCCTTGCGCCGCAGCAGCACCGCGGCCCCGGAGCCCAGCGCCATCAGGGCGCACGCCATGTGGAACCAGCCGAGCGCGCTCATGCCAGGCGATACGGCTGCCGGGCGCGCAGGGTTTCGTTACGGCTGCGGCACCCAGCCTCCCACCACCCGCGCCGCCGCCGGCCACACGGAAAAGAGCACGTATCCGCCCAGCGCGACGAACAGGTTCACGAACCGGTAGATCTGCCCGCCGTAGAACGCGGAGACGCTGCTGAACCCCGTGTGGCCCGCCAGCAGGCCGATGAAGTAGAGCACGGCGGCGGTCCACGCGGGTGCGGGCTGCGCGAACTCGCGGATGAGCAGCACCAGGTGGGCGGTCCAGACGAAGAGGACCGCGCCGCTCACGAAGAGGTTGGAGAGGACGTACGCGTTGGAGGGCGGATCATCCACCACGCGCAGCAGCGACTGCACGCGCTGCAGCACCCAGATCGTGATCATCACCCCCAGCCACAGGAGCCCGATGGCCTGCGCCAGCTCCCACGCCAGCCGCACCCTCCCCAGCGGCAGCAGGATCAGCGCGCAGACGATGAGGACGATCAGGATCCAGACCGCCTCCCAGAAGGTCCGCTCGGCTGCCTGCCGTTCCTCTTCGCGCGCGGTGGCTATATTCATCGCGTCGGCTGGGGAGTGCGGTTACGACGTGCTGATGATCACGCTCTCGTAGTCCTGGTCCGGGATGTAGAGAACGTGGATGCGGTCGCCGGGGCGCCAGCGGTTGGCGAAGGCGGGGAGCACGCGGTCCGCGTCGCGGCGGAGGGCGCCGTCCGCCTGGAACTGGTAGCTCACCCGCGACACCTTCTCGCCGAACGCGGTGGGCTCCTGCGTGATCTCCGTCACCTCCGCCTCCGCCAGCATGCCGTCGCGGATGAAGCGGCGCAGCTGCCGCCGCCGCGCGCGGGAAAGGCCCACGAACACCATCGGCAGCACCCCCGCCGTCACCACGGAAAAGAAGCCGATGGACAGCCAGTCCATCACCCCCGGACGGTCCCCGCGCTTGGACGAGGTGTCCATCAGCTCCAGCGCGCCGGGGGTGGCGCGGCGCAGCAGCTCCTTCGCGGCTCCCCGGATGGGCCGCGGCTCCGGCTCCCGCAGCGCCTCCAGCGGTCCGCGCACCGCCGGCACGGGCGCCTCTCCCGCGCGCTGCACGGCGGTGGAGGCCAGCAGCGCCTGCCGCACCTCCCGCGCGCTGGCGAAGCGCTCCGCGGGGACCGGGCGCAGCAGCCGCGCGATCACGGGCTGCAGCCGCGGGTCGCCGGGCAGGGCGCCGGGGACGCGGATGCGGCCATCGTCACCCATGAAGTCGCGCGGGGGACGGCCGGTGAGCAGGTGCAGGAAGGTTGCGCCCAGCGCGTACAGGTCGCTGGCGGGGGTGGCCTGTCCCAGGTGCTGCTCGTAGGGCATGTAGCCGTACGTCCCCGCCACCGTGGAGCCGGCCTCGTCCGCGCCCAGGAACACGCGCCGCACGGAGCCGAAGTCCACCAGCGCCGGCTGCCCGTCCGGGCGCACGATCACGTTGGCGGGCTTGATGTCGCGGTGCAGGATCGGGGGAACGCGGCCGTGCAGGTAGTCCAGGATGCCGAGCATCTCCAGGAACAGGTGCAGCACCTCCGCGGGGTCCAGCGGCCGCTGCTCGTCGATCATCCCCTGCAGCGACGTGCCCTCCACGTATTCCATCACCAGGAACGCCGCCGGGGCGCCGTTCCAGCCGTCGTGCACCACGTCGTGCACCTGGGGAACGCCATGGTGCCGCACGGAGCGCAGCACGGCTGCCTCGCGCTCGAAGAGCTCGTACGCCTTCCAGTCCGTGGCGCCGCGCGGGTCCAGCAGCTTGAGGGCGACGGTGCGGTCGTCCTCGCGGTCGCGCGCCAGGAAGGTGTGCCCGAACGCGCCGCTCCCCAGCGCCCGCAGCAGCTCGTAGCGCCCGGCGACCACGCGCCCCGCCGGGTCCGCGCGATCCATCAGCATCCAAACACCAGGGAATAGGGAATAGCAAGCGCCGCCTGAACTTCCCACCCGCCGTCGGCGGCGCACCTCTACGCAGCCGTCGCCGCCAAGGTCTCGCATGCCTTACGCCGCATGGTCATCCTACGGGCATGTAGCAAACCGGCCACAACATCAAGCGCCAAGATCGCCGTGCAGCCTCGTCATCCTGATCTGGCGGCTGACCATCGTCCACTCCCGCCGGAACTTGGGATAGAGCTTCGGACCGTTGGAGACGAAGAGATGATCGGCACGGACGCGCTCCATCTCCCTGTGCCACAGCGTTCCATGGTGCGCAGCGAGGCAAACATCGAAATTCAGGGCGTGCGCCGCTCTGAGCCGACTGACGACATGCTTTAGCTGGCGTCCGGCGATATCGCCCAGAAACAGCAGCTGGGTATCGACGTGGAAGCCGAGGCACAGATTGTTCGCCGCACTCCGCACCAGCCGGTGGGCGGCTACGATTTCCTCCGGGATCTCCCCGCGAGGCCAATCGTGGAGCGAGCTGGCAGGCTCGCCCGAAACGGCATCCATCTCTGTCTCGTCCGCTTCGGGCGAGAGGATCGCGCCAAACAGCGGGCTTTCCTGGACGGCCTCGTCGAGTGCCCGCAGCCTCGGATTTCTCTCCCGCGCCTCCTCGAACGCGATGATGGCGGCGCGCATCGTGGCCGCGACCTCTTCATCTTGCAACTGGCGCGGCGGCCAGATGACGCGGAGCTCAAGGTCGTGTATCCGGACCCGGTCACCCGCGAAAAGGCGGTGGTAGCGGACCGCTCCGCCGTCGTTTAGCTGTCGCACGGCACGGATCAGGTCGACTTCCATGTGGCCTGACCGCGAGCCGGCAACGTAGACCGAGAGAGCCAGCAGCGCCCTCAGCAGCATCGCTCGATCCGGCGCTGCGGGCGGTAGCTCGGGCAGACCCGGGCCGTACACGTTTGTAATACTGGAACGCAGGCTGACTCCCCGCGCCCGGGCAGCAGCACCCAGGAGCACCCCGTTGTAGTGATCCGCGTGGTAGTGGGAAATGATCAGTGCTTCTGGAGGTCCATGCCGGCCGAAAACGGGGTGGGGCTCGGAATCAAGGCGGATCCACCCTTCGATCGCGTCCTGGCCGCCCTGCTGAGAACCACAGTCGATTTGTGTCGAGACGAGAAGGCCCGTCTGCAACCGGGCGCATAGCCCGTCGCCTACCTCCGCCACACGGAATCGATCCACGGCGTCCTCCAGTTCACCGAGCACCACGTAGAATGCAGGCGCACACGCGATTCCTTCCCATTCACGGTCGCGTCAGCTCACAGCCGGACCTCGGCTAGCGCGCGGGACTGAACTTCACCACCTGGTGGTCGTTGCGGTAGGCGGCGAAGAGCTCGTCGCGGTCGTTGAAGGCGATGCCGAAGATCACGCCCGGGCCGCCGAACGCGTCGAGGAAGCGCCCGCCGGCGTCGAAGACGCGGATGCCGGCGCCCAGGTCGCTCACGTACACCCGCCCGCGCCCGTCCACCGCCACGTCCGCGGGCGAGCGGACGGCTTCCGCGCCCTCGCCGCGCCCGCCGAAGCGGTCCACGAAGCGGCCGTCCGGGGCCAGGTGGTAGATCTCCCCCGACCAGCGGTCCAGCACGTACACCTCGCCGGTGCCCGCCACCGCCACCCGCGTGGCCGACGCGTCCTCGCCGACGGCTTCGTGCAGGTCGATCCTGCGGATGACGCCGCCGTCACGGTCCAGGTGCGCCACGCTCGACGCGCCGGAGACGGCCCAGAGCGTCCCGTCCAGCGCCAGCGCCACGTCGGAGTACGACGACATCGACTGCCGCGGGCGCCACTCGCCCAGGGCGCGGCCGGTGGCGCCCTCGTACCGGCGGATGCGGCCGGATTGCACCACGTAGACGGTGCCCGCGCGGTCCGCCGCGAGGTCCACCAGCGGCATCCGCGGGTCCGCCATCCACTGCGTCAGGAAGGTGCCGGCGGAGTCGAACACCTGCACGCGGCCGCCTCCGTACTCCGCCACGTAGATGCGCCCCGCGCCGTCCACCGCCACGCTGCGCGCGTCCTGGAAGCGCCCCGCGCCCGTCCCCTCGCTCCCGAAGCGCAGCACCGGCTCCGCGAACGCGGGGGGCGCATCCTTCGCCGCGGGGCGCGCCGGCGTGCCGGGCGCGATCCGAGTGGCGGGGGCGGCGGCGTCGTCCACCGTGCGGCGTGCCGCCATCACGCCCACGGCGGCGGCGGAGACGGTGACCAGCACCGCCCCCACCAGCGCCGCCTTCGGGCTTCCGGCCGGGGCCGGGGGAAGGGAGCCGGCGGGCTGTCCGGCCTCGATGCGCTCCACGGCGTGCTTCGCCTCCGCCAGCCCCACGCCGAAGCGCTCGCGGTACACCTTGACCGCGCCGATCCTGCTCCCTGCGCGCAGCTGCCGCAGCACCTCGGCGATGGCGTCCGCGTGCCGGTCCTGCGCCGGCGCGGCCTCCACGCTGCCCCGCCGCTCGGTCAGCAGCACGCCGGCGCCGCAGTAGGTGCAGTTCACCACGTCGGCGTGCGCGTCGGGCACGTTCACGGGCGCGGAGCAGGTGGGGCAGCGCAGCGGTGCCGGCATGGGCGTCGGGTGGATGATGGCGCGAGGCGGGCGGCGGAGTGCCGAGAGATTGATGCGCGCGCCGCCCCCGCTCCGCAAGCGGGACGATCTTCGGGTCGCGTGCCGATCAGACGAAAGCCTCACACGGAGTCGGCGGAGCCAGCGGAGTTCTTCCCTCCGTTGGCTCTGCTGGTTCCGTGGGATACCGGGTCCGCGAAACACGTGATGTCACGCAGAGCAGCAGAGCAGCAGAGCCTCGTAGTGCTGCTCTGCTGCTCTGGTGCGCCAGGCCAAGCCTGGCTTCTCTTGTGAACTGAAGGGGTTCACCATGTGAAATGCCTGTGACACATGTAGCCGAGCAGGCAGGGAGTGCGGGTAACCGCGCCCTGAAGCCCTGCAAGGCGCACGGTGCGAGC
>DATAAG010000556.1:0-14099 GCA_036260235.1 Longimicrobium sp. | reverse complement strand
GCTCGCACCGTGCGCCTTGCAGGGCTTCAGGGCGCGGTTACCCGCACTCCCTGCCTGCTCGGCTACATGTGTCACAGGCATTTCACATGGTGAACCCCTTCAGTTCACAAGAGAAGCCAGGCTTGGCCTGGCGCACCAGAGTCAACAGAGTTAGCAGAGTTGGCCCGTGCCGGATCCCCGCCTTCTTCCCATCAACAGAAAAGATCCTGGATAGATGTGTGCACCCGCGGTAGAAAGAACTCAACTCTGTTGACTCTGCTGACTCTGCGTGAGGCCCAGATCCGTAGAAGCATGAGGACGCGAAAAACCCTCCCCCGAAGCTCGGGAGGAGGGTTCTCGAATTCGCGTGCGAAGCCGGTCAGGTCAGGAAGGTCTCCAGGAAGCGCGCGCGGGACTGGTGGCGCAGGCGCAGGAGCGCCTTTTCCTTGATCTGCCGCACCCGCTCGCGCGTGATGCCGAAGCTTTCGCCGATCTGCTCCAGCGTCATGGGCTCCGTGTCGCCCAGGCCGAAGTACAGGCGCAGCACCTTGGCCTCGCGCTCGGTGAGCGTGCCCAGCGCGTCGTCGATGGTGCGCTTGAGGGCGTGGTCGTAGACCTCGTCGTCGGGGCCGGGGGAGAGTGCGTCGGAAAGGTAGTCCAGCAGCTGCCCGTCTTCGCCGGGGACCAGCGGGGCGTCGAGGGAGAGGTACACCTGCGACATCGCCAGCGCGTGGCTGATCTCGTCCTCCGGCACGTCCAGCTCCACCGCGATCTCGCTCAGCGTGGGCTCGCGCCCCAGCTCCTGCGTCATGGCCGACGACCGCTTGCCGATGCGGTGCACCGCCCCCGCGCGGCTCAGCGGCACGCGCACGATGCGCGACTGCTCCGCCAGCGCCTGCAGGATGGCCTGGCGAATCCACCAGACCGCGTACGAGATGAACTTGATCCCCTTGGTCTCGTCGAACTTACGGGCGGCCCGCATGAGGCCGATGTTGCCTTCGTTGATCAGGTCCGCCAGCGACACGCCCTGGTTCTGGTACTTCTTGGCGACCGCCACCACGAAGCGCAGGTTGGCGCGCACCAGCTTTTCCAGCGCCTCGCCGTCCCCGTCGCGAATGTGGCGTGCCAGGCGGCACTCCTCTTCGCGGTCGATCAGCGGGTACGCGCTGATCTCGCGCAGGTACTGGTCCAGCGACTCGGACTCGGCCTGAATTTTCTTGGGCGGGCTGAACGACATCGGCGTGCTCCGGGAGACGGAAGCGGGGGTGCCGTGAGTGCGGGGGAAAACCCGGCGGGGAAGGACGGTTTTTACGCTCGGTGGAGAGGGGGGAACGAACGATCCCGCACCGGACGTTTCGAACTGCACCGGAACATGGAAAGACGGAAGTGTGGTGTCAACCCCCGGGAGGGAACTTTTTTGCAACGTTGCGGAAGCGCACGCGGGACAGCGTGTTACGCGCCACCGGGGAAACCGCCGTGGTCCCCCCGTGGCGTGTCAGTGGATGATCTCGCCGATGCGGTCCCAGCGCACGCTGGTGGCCCAGGCCAGGGGCCGCGTGATGTCGTTCTCGAACGAGTAGTACACGAACATGGGGCGCCCCTTGATGGACTGCGCGTCCAGGAAGCCCCAGTAGCGCGAGTCTTCGGAGCGGTCGCGGTTGTCGCCCAGCGCGAAGAACTTGCCGGGCGGCACCACGATGGGCCCCCAGTTGTCGCGCGACGGGTGGTAGGTGCGCCAGGTGAGCGTGGTGTCCACCGTGAAGTCCAGCTGCCACAGCATCTTGGGATCCTGCTGGTCGCCCAGGGGATCGGTGTGGCGGGCGTACGGCTCGTCCTGCGGCTGGCCGTTGCGCAGCAGCACCTTGTCGCGCATCTCCAGCGTGTCGCCGGGAACGCCCACGATGCGCTTGACGTAGTTCTTGTGCGGGTCGTGCGGGGGAAGGAAGACCACCACGTCGCCGCGGCCGGGCCTGGCGAAGGCGGGGAGCCGCCGGTCCGTCAGCGGGATCTCGGCGCCGTAGACGGCCTTGTTCACCAGCAGGAAGTCGCCGATGAGCAGCGTGCCTTCCATGGAGCCGGTGGGGATCTTGAACGCCTCCACCAGGAAGGTGCGCACGGTCAGGAAGAGCAGGATGGCGGTGCTCACCGCCTTGGTCCACTCCCACATCCACCGGCCGGTGCTGATGGAGCCGCCGCGCGGCTCGCGCGGCAGCGTCCTGCGCCGGTCCTCCGGCTCGGCTGCGGGGGGCGGGGCGGCGCTGTCGTGGGGGAGGGAATGGTCTTGCATCAAGGCCTGCGATGCTGCGGCGTTCGCTGCGCGGCGGACCGCCGGGAGGCGGCGCCGATGCTGTACACGCAACCCCGGTGCCCGTTCCTGCCGGGAACGGCCGGGGCCCGTCAATCCCCGCCGCCGCGCGGCCGCAGCCGCCGCGACGGCGGCAGAGGGCCTCTCCCACGGCGCAGGGGATCACCTGCAAACTGCGGCAGGTCTGGCACTTCGGAAAGGGGCGCTCCCCCGCGGGACCCTCACCCGCGGTGCCCTCACCCGCGGCCCGAGAGCCGCACCCTCTCCCGCAAACCGCGCGGGAGAGGGGGTAAACCCCGTTCCGTGCACGATGTGCGGGCATCCTGCCGCACGCGGAGGGCCTCCCCCCTCGTTCCTCGCGG
Source organism: Longimicrobium sp. (assembly GCA_036260235.1). GTDB lineage: Bacteria > Gemmatimonadota > Gemmatimonadetes > Longimicrobiales > Longimicrobiaceae > Longimicrobium. The sequence continues at coordinate 11,453 of DATAAG010000556.1, read as the reverse complement.
AGAGGGGAGAACCGCACCACGTCCCGGACTCAGTACGTCATCCCGAAGCCCAGGTACAGGCGCCCCCCGGCATCGCCGCGGGCGTAGGTGAGGTGGCCGACGATGCCCATCGACTCGAACCACGCGCCGCCGCCCACGTCGGTGTGCCAGCCGCCGGGCGAGTCGCCGTCCAGCCACACGCGCCCCGCATCGGCCAGCCCCAGCACGCCCAGCCGTCCGCGGACGAAGAGCTTGACCGTCCCCAGCGGCTGCCGCAGCTCCGCCGAGCCGAACGCGGCCGCATCCCCCGCGAAGCGCTGCCAGGGGTAGCCGCGCAGCGACTCCGGCCCGCCGATGAAGGCGGCCTCCTGGAAGGGGAAGTCGCCCTGCACCATCTCGCCGCCGGCGCGCAGGGCCAGCACGGGGCCGGCGCCCAGCGACAGGTACGTTCGCGCCTCGCCGGAGGCGGAGCCGAACGGGCCCAGGTCGCTGCCCAGCCCCTCCGCCTGCGCGCCGATCCACCAGCCGCGCCGCGTCACCGGCAGCGTATCCCGCCCGTCGAGGTACAGTTCCCCTCGCGCTCCCCCGGCGAGGAAGCCGTCCGTCCCGCGCAGCCCCGGCGTGCCCACGAACGGGTAGATCCGCGGCTCCATCCACCGGGCGACGGGGCCCGCGCGCCAGAAGGCGCGTGATCCCAATCGCCCCCACCAGAGCGCCTCCGCCCGCACCTCGTCGTTGGTGACCTCGTACTCCGCCTCCGCCTCACCGGGGCTGTCGTTCCCCAGCCCGTGGAAGCGGATGACGTGGAAGGTGCGCGCGCCGGCGGCCAGCCGCAGGCCGCTCCGGCTTCCCGTGAACACGTAGTCGGCGATCCCTTCCACGCCCACGCCCTTCTCCAGCGGCGCGTACAGCGCACGCAGCGAGACCTGCCGCTTGTACGGCACGCGGCGGAAGCCGTAGCGCGTCCACACAGGACCGCCGCCTACCACCGGCCCCACGTTCACCACCCACCCCGCCCACGGCGCCAGCGGCGCGAGCTCGCTCCCCCAGTCGCGCGCCGGCGGGGCGTTGGGCATCAGCGAGGGCACGGCGGGCGGATCGTATTCGCGCACGTCCACCCGGGTCCCGGGACCCGGGGTGAACTGGTTGTCGCCGCGGTCGTCGTGGAAGATGGCCATCCGCTCGCCCGCCGCCGACTGGTCCGTCAGCCGGTCGTCGCCGCCGCCGCCGATCAGGCGCACCTGGATGCTCTGCGGCGCCTGCCCGGTGATCGTCGCCTCGTCGTCGCCGCCGTGCAGGTAGACGCGCACCTCCCGCGTCTCCGCCGGCACGAAGCGGCGGCGGAAGTACAGCCGGCCGCCGTCGTGGATGCGCAGCTCCACGGAGCCGTCCGGGTGGCGCTCCACCTGGGCGCGGTCGTCCTCGTCCGTGGCGTGCACGTCCACGTCGCTGGCGAGGGTCTCGTAGAACTCGCTCGACGCCTCCTCCAGCCGGTCGCGGCGAAAGCGCAGGGCGGCGGCCAGCTCGTCGGCCCGGATCGCCTGGTACTCGGGGGGCATCTGCCGGACGGCGCGCTCGATCACCTCGTCCGTGACGCGCGCCCGCACGAACGCCGTGACCGAGTCCCACGTCCGCCGGTCCAGGTCCGCCAGCAGCCGCCGGTCCAGCTGCGCGGGGAGATAGAAGAGCCCGGTGAGCGCGCGCCAGTGCGGGCCGTAGTCGGTGAGGTGCGGCTGGAACGAGCGCGCCACCCGGGGGATGAGCCCCTCGTAGTCGGAGAAGGCGTTGTCGCGGTCGCGGGGGATGGGCCGCCAGGTCCACCGGTCGTCGTCCTGCCACCCCGCCCAGCGCCACTGGTCCTGGTGCCGGTCCCAGTCGCCGGCGATCAGGTCCACCAGCCGCGCCGTGAGGTACGTGCGGCTGTCCACGCGCTCCTCCGGGTCCTCCTCCAGCCGCTCCAGCAGCCGCTCCGTCCCCACCACCCGGTCCGCGTCCGCGAATGAGCGCTGGGGGCGGGGCTGGCCGGGCTCGTCCTCGTCCTCCTCCGCGTCCTCGGGCCGCTCCTCCACCTGCCCCATCCGCCCCACGAAGCGCTCCCGGAACTCGCCCAGGAAGGGGTGGTCGGGCATCACGTACAGCCGCGGCGTCACGTGCAGCACGCCCACCGCCTGCAGCATCGGGGGCAGCATGTAGGCGGCGCCGGGGTGCTTGGCGCTCACCAGGTCCTGGATGACGTCGTGGACGAAGGTGTTGCGCAGGTCCGGCGGCAGGCCGCGCTCGGTGGTCTTCTCGACGAGGCGAAAGACGTACTCGCGGCCGTCCGCGCCGCGCATCCGCAGCGACGCGGTGGCGAATCCCCCGCCCACCTCCACCGCCGTCAGCCCGCCGGCGAAGGTGTCGGGATTCAGGTACGGGGCGCGGACGGGCGTGGTCCACTCGGCCCGGTAGCCGGCGCCGTTGAAGAAGCGCGCGAGGGCGCCGGCGCGGTACTCCGGGCCGGCCGCCATCACCGTGTCCTGCGCCGGGATGGCGACGGGTGCCGCGAGGGCGAGCCCGGCGCCAAGGATGGCTATGAAACTCCGCAGACGCACGATGCCGTGCTCCGTGGCAGGGTTGTCGGTTGACATCACGCCGCGGGGGTCACGGAACAAGTGTGCCGGGAGGGAAATAGTGCCCAGGATCAAGGTTCAAGTGCCCAGGAAAAGTACCGAGTACCTGGTGCTCGGTACCAGGCACTCCGTACTCGGTACTCGAACCTGGGCACTTGAACCTGCCGTTCAGTACCGCCGCTGCCGCTGCCCCAGGAAGTAGTTCACCACGGAGTAGATGACGAAGATGATGCCGGCGATCACCAGCAGGTGGAAGGCGAAGCCGACCAGCCGGAACACGATCTTCAGCACGAACCACGCGACGATCAGCAGCAGGCCGATCTTGAGCCAGCGGTTCCAGTTGTCCATGTTGCCTCTGGGCGATGTGGTGGATGACGCAGGGTGCGCTCAAGAACCGCGCCGTGAGGCTCTCCCGGCGATCCACGCCCCGGGTGAGGTCTGCGAGACGAAGGTTCGTGGCCACACGCCGGCAATCCAGCAGGGCAAGCTTTCCCCCCCTCGCCCGCTGCGCGGGAGGCCCTCTCCCCCGCCCGGCCTTTTGCTCGTTCCTCGCAACGGCGGGCGACCCCTCCCCCGAACCCCGGGGGAGGGGTGGCGTGGGTCCTCGGCGCTTCGGACCATTCGTCCCGACCGCGGACACCCCCTTCCCCGGCCCTCCCTCGCGGACCGCGCGGGGAGGGAGAACGCCAGTGGCCCGCGAACCAGGATCGGATTCTCCCCCTCTCCCGTTCCGCGGGAGAGGGGGCCGGGGGGTGAGGGCCCCGCGGACGTCGCACCGCGTCCGCGCGGCGCTCCGCTCAGCCGGTCTCTTCAACCTCCCCTCCCCCAGGGTTTTTGGGGGAGGTGGGCGAGTGGTGCTCGCCCGGAGGGGGCGCTGCGGCCGGCTCGGGGCTCCTCGGAAGCGCGATCGAATCCTCCCCCTCGCGCCGTTTGCGAGGGGAGGCGGACGGGGGGGAGGGACCCCTACGCCCCCCAGCCGGCGGAGTCCAGGCGGCGGTCGATGTCGTAGGCGGCGCTGATGAGCGACAGGTGGGTGAACGCCTGCGGAAAGTTGCCCAGGTGCTCGCCGCTGGGGCCCAGCTCCTCCGAGAACAGTCCCACGTGGTTGGCGTAGCTCAGGATCTTCTCGAACACGAAGCGCGCCTGCTGCAGGTCGCCGCCGCGCGACAGGCACTCGGCGTACCAGAACGAGCAGATGCTGAAGGTGCCCTCCAGGTCCGCGAAGCCGTCCGTCTCTCCCCCGTGCAGCGCGTAGCGGCGCACCAGCGAGTCCTCCACCAGCTCGCGGCGCACGGCGCTCATCGTCGACGTCCAGCGCGGATCCGTGGGGCTGATGAAGCGCAGCAGGGGCATCAGCAGGCACGAGGCGTCCATCACGTCGCGCCCCGGCGACTGCGTGAAGGCGCCCTTGCGCGGGCTCCAGAACTCGTCGAAGACACTGCGGTAGATCTGGTCGCGCACCTCCAGCCAGCGCACCATGGGCGCGGGAAGCGAGCGGTGCTGCGCCAGGCGCACGGCGCGGTCCACCGCCACCCAGCACATCACCCGCGAGCTCAGGTACGGCCGCTCGGCCTGCCGGATCTCCCACAGGCCGTGGTCGGGGCGGCGCCAGTTCTCGCACACCCAGTCCACCACCTTCGTCAGCGTGTTCCACAGGTCGTACGACATCGGCTCGCCGTACTTGTCGTACAGGTACACGCTGTCCATCAGCGCGCCGAAGATGTCCATCTGCAGCTGCACGGCAGCGCCGTTCCCCACCCGCACCGGCCGTGAGCCGCGGTACCCCTCCAGGTGCGTCAGCTCCATCTCCGGCACGTCGTGGCAGCCGTCCAGCCCGTACAGCGGCTGCAGCGGCACGCCATCGCCCTCCTCCCGCACGCGGTCGGCGATCCACTGGATGAAGCGCCCCGTCTCGTCCGTGAGCCCCAGGCGGATGAGGGCGTAGAGCGTGAAGGCGGCGTCGCGCACCCAGGTGTAGCGGTAGTCCCAGTTGCGCGCCCCGCCGATGGACTCCGGCAGCCCGAACGTCGGCGCGGCGATGAGCGAGCCGTGGCTCTCGGAAAAGAGCAGGCGCATCACCAGCGCAGAGCGGTTGATCTCGTCGCGCCAGCGGCCCCGGTAGGTGGAGCGGCCGATCCACGTCCGCCAGAAGTTGCTGGTGCGCTTGAAGGCGTCGGCGGCGTAGCGCTGGCTGGCGGCGGGGCCGGCGTGCGCCTCGGCGCAGGCCTCCAGGATGAAGGTGGCGGTCTGCTCGTGCTTCAGCTCGAACTCCGCCACGGCGTCGCCCTCCACGATGCGCAGCGGCACGGAGCCGCGCAGCCGCACGAACGCCAGCCCGGCCCGCGCCGGGTCTTCGGGCGTGAACGCCACCCCCTCGCCGTCGTCCGTCGCGGCGCGGTGCGGCACGGCGCCGTACCCGAAGCGCGGCGCGCAGCGCAGGGTGAAGCGCACGTCGCTGCGCACCGCCTTCACCCGCCGCACCACCCGCCGCACCCCCTGCGTCTCGGCGATCGGCATGAAGTCGCTGATCTCCGCCACGCCGTCGGGCGAGAGGGTGCGGGTGAGGAGGACGTTGGTGTCCGGCAGGTAGAGCTGCTTGCGGCGGGCGCCCTCGCCCAGCCGGGGATCGATGCGGAAGACGCCGCCGCGCTGCGCGTCCAGCAGCGAGGCGAAGACGGAGGGCGAGTCGAAGCGGGGGGCGCAGAAGAAGTCGATGGCGCCGTCCAGCCCCACCAGCGCCACCGTGTTCAGGTCGCCGATGACGCCGTGGTCTTCGATGGGAAGGTAGCGCGAATCTGCGGGCATCGGCTCGATTGCGTCGCTGTCGTCGCCCCGCCGCCGCGCAAAACCCTCGCCAACCTCGGGGAAACCACAAGGATTGCGGGCGAGCGTCGAATGCTCGTACGTGACCCTGTCGAGCGAAGTGGAGAATTTCCTCGTCGCAGGTGAGCAGTAATGGCGGGTGACGCGTGGCGCCTCCTTCGGACTGACAGGGCCGTTGCCCTGCCAGGCAGGTGCAGTTAAAGCCCCGCGCGGTTTGCGAAGCTTTCGGCTGTCGTTGCGGCGGCGCGGCGGCTTCAGCCGCCCAGGCGCGGGGCATCACCCCACGCCGGCGGGGGTGGCGGAGCGGTGGCGGCGCAGCCAGAACTCGCGCTCCGGCCAGCGGTCCTCGTCCGCGTAGTAGCGGGCCCGGGTGCGCAGGTACCCGGCGAACTCCTGCTGCACGAAGCGGCGGTAGCGCGCGATCCCCGAATCGTCCCCGTTCGCCAGCAGGTCGGCGGCGGCGTACGCGGCGAAGACGCCGCTGCGCAGCGCCTTCAGGATCCCCTGCGACGAGAGCGGGTCGAAGGTGGACGCGGCGTCGCCCACGGCAAGCCAGTCCTCGCCGGCGGCGGGCTCCAGGCGGCGCGAGCGGGCGGCGCGCACGACGGGATCGCCGTCCGGCACCGCGCCCGCCACCGCCGCCGCGACGCGGGGCGCCGTCCCGCGCAGGAGGTCATGCCACGCGGCTTCCTCGTCCAGCCGCAGCGCGCGGGCGAGGTCCGTGTCCGTCATGCACGCCGCCACCCGCCGCCCGTCCGGCAGCGGCGCCGTGTACCACCACCCGTCCGCGAACGCCTCCACCAGCGTGTGCGGCGCGCCCCCTCCCGCCGGCTGGCGAAAGAAGCGGACGAATCCCCCCAGCCGGTCCGCCGCCAGCGACCGCGCCCGGCAGCAGCGCCGCGCCAGGGTCGCGCCCGCCCCCGTCGCGTCCACCAGGAAGCGCGCGCGCAGCTCGCCGCCGGTGGAGAGGGAGAGCCGCCATCCCTCCTCCCCCCGGGCCGCGTCCTGCACCCGCGCGCCGCGCAGCACGTGCACCCCGCGCGCCTGGGCGTGGTACGCGAGCATCCCGTCAAAGGCGCCGCGGTCCAGGTGCCACCCCACCTGGTGGACGTGATAGAGGAACTCGTTCTCGTGCGGCACGGCGGAGCCCCACGCGGCGGCGGTGCCGTACGCCGGGTGGTGGCCCTGCGCCGCGAAGGCGTCCCGCACCCCCAGGTGCTCCAGCACCTCCGCCGCGGGCGGGGAAAGCGTCTCCCCCACCCGCGGCGCGGCGTAGTCGGATGCTTCCACCAGCGCGACGGCGAGCGAAGGGGCGTGGGCCCGCAGCGCGAGCGCCACCGCGCATCCACCCGGGCCGCCGCCCGCGATCACGACGTCGTGGCGATCGGACATCCGTCAATCCTGCAGCACGGCGTACCACGACCCCACCACCCCCGCGGGAGACACGCCGCCGCCGCTGCTGGGGTGGGGGATGGCGCGGACGATGGAGCCCACCAGCGCCCGCCGCTGCTGGACGCCGTTGGGCCACACCGGCACCAGCCAGCCGATGTAGTCGTAGATCCACTCGTTGCCGCCGATGATCCCCTTTCCCTGGAACCACACCTGCCCCGGGTTGCCGGTGGACATCGATCCCTGCAGCGCCAGCGACCACCCGTCGCCGCCGATGGTGCCGCCCAGCTGCTGGGTGCCCGCCTCCTGGATCTTGAGCGTGCCGAAGCCCAGCTGGACGGCGTTGAAGTCGGCGTTGCCGTTCTTGTCCAGGTGCAGGTCGGCGTCGTTGTAGAAGCTGCGGTACGTCCAGCTGCCCACGAAGGGGTTCTCGCCGCGGCTGCTCATTGGTCGCTCTCCGGGGTGCGGGGGGTGTACTCGGTGTTCACGTACGGCGGAGTGTTCGGCGGCGGCACGATGTTGCCCCGCATGTCGGGGTTGGCGAACGGATTTTTGCGCACGAAGCCCAGCCGCCACCACTCGGTGACCATCTTGAAGTCGCCCTCCTTGGTCTGCGGAACGCCGCGCGCCCACACCACCCACTCGTACCCGGCGTCGGGCCCCAGCGCGCCCTTTGCCTGGAACACCTCCATGGGCCGGTGCGCGGGCCACCACAGCGACTCCCACGTCTTGTCGACGTCGGCCGTCGCGGTGTCGCCGTCGCTCTCCGGGTACAGCAGGTTCCACTGCAGGTAGGTGACGTCGGTGACGTTGGTGCTGCACTCGTTGAAGTCGGCCTGCCAGGGAAGCGCCATGTACTTGGTCACGTCGCCGGGCTGCAGCCCCGTGTCGAAGTCGTTCTTCAGGCCCAGCGGCTTGCCGATGTACGAGGTGAACTCGCCCTCGCTGGGCCCGGTGGAGGTGTTGGACTGCGCCGCCGTCTCCTGGAACTGGTAGAAGGCGGGATCGGCCTTGAAGCGGTAGGGCGCGTAGTAGACGGAGGGGTTGCGCATGATCCACCCCACCTCGCACCCCGGGCAGAAGGCGCCGCCGGCCAGGTTGGTCAGGACGCCGCGGTCCAGGTCGCGCCCCGTGCGGTTCTGCCAGTCCGCGTAGGGGTTCCACGGGTCCGGGCTGCTCCACCCCTCGCGCTTTTCGTTGTAGAAGTGCCCGTGCGCCCACTGCCGCAGCATGAAGTACTGCGTGTCGGTGAGACGCAGGAACTTGGACGGCAGCGTGTTGCTGAGCGGGTTGTCGCCGTTCAGCAGGGGCATGAGCGGCAGGTTGTGCGTGCGGCCGTCGGGGTTGCCGCCGGCGAAGAAGCGGTTCTCCTCGCCCGGCTGGCGCAGCAGGTCGAACAGGAACATGCGGTACGCGCGATACGGGTCGTACGTGTTGTCCTCGATGGCCTTGCGCCGGGCGTCCTCCAGCAGCCGCCCGGTGTGCAGCCGCCGCAGGTGCTCCTGCACGGCGATGCGCAGCTGCGCGCCCAGGTGCCGGAAGACCTGCCGCACCGCCTCCCCGCCCGTGGCGCCGGCGGGGGGCGCGGACTCCGGCTCCACGCCGCCCAGCGCCTGGTTCACGTCCCCGGACCAGCGCTGCTCGTCCAGCAGGGCCTCCACCCGCCGCTCCAGCACTGCCCGCGCGTTCACCAGCCCCGCCGTGCCGGGCCCGGCCTCGCGGAAGGCGCGCAGGTAGCCGTCCACCCCCTCCGGTCCCGTGACGGCGTCCTCCGGGCTGCTTCCCGGCTCGGCGGCGGCGTCCACCCAGGCGGGCGCCACCCCGGGCTGGGCGTCGGTCCCCGCGCCCGCCAGCGCGTCGGGGGCGTCGCGCGGGTCCCGCCGCGCCGGGGCGCCCTCCGTCAGCGTGTCGCCCAGCGCGGCCACGTACACCCTCACGGCCTCCTTCAGCGCCTCCGACGCGTCGCGGGTGAGCGCGCCGGCCAGCTCCGCGTGCAGGCGCCGGCCCTCCTCGCCGCCGATGGTGTCCACGGCGCGCTGCAGCTCCGCCAGCGCCTGCTTCTCCAGCACGTCCAGGATGGGCGCCAGCGTGCGGACGAAGAGCTCGCCGGAGCGCAGGTCCTTCACCGCGCGCTCCTCCGCCTCGGCCACCCCCTTCCAGTAGATCTCCGGCGGCACGCCCAGCTTCTCGGGATCGAACGTCCCGCGGGTGGACTGGTTGTGGGGAAAGTTGGAGAGCCCCAGGATGTCGCTCAGGTAGCTGAACTCGTCGGGGCGAAAGAGGATGTTCCAGATGTCGCGGTAGAACCAGGGCTTGTACGCCGGGTTCCACTGCAGCCGGCCGGCGCGCCACATGTCCAGCGCCGCGGCGTCGCGGTAGTCCACGTGCTGCGGGTGGGCGAAGGTGCCGGACTGCCCGTACATGTCGGTGCGCGTGGCGAACTGGCGGATGTTCAGGTCCTCCAGCACCTCCTCCATGGTGATCATGTCCAGGATCTCCGGCACGTAGCCCGGATATCCCGCGATCACCCACGCCGGGTACTCCACGTCGACGTACCGCAGCTTTCCCTCGGCCTCGGGCGACTGCATCACCAGCCGCGCCATCACCGGGCCGTCGCTGGTGTCGTCGAACCAGGTGTCGTTGTTGGCGTAGTGGTCGATGCGGGGCTGGCCGAACTTGCCGTGCTCCCAGCTTCCGGCGTGGCCGTGGCCGCCCAGCACCAGCAGGCGCCCCTGGTCGTCCGTCTTCAGCTCCCCCAGGGTGTCGATGGAGTGCGGCTTGAGCTTGGGCGGAAAGGTGGTGGCGTACAGGTCGCCGCCGTCGCGGTCGAAGCGCGCCGTGCGCTGGCCCTTGCGGCTGACGGTGCGCGGACCCGGGTCGATGATGAGCCGGCGCCGCGCGTGCTTGCCCGTGATGCGGGCGTTGCGCAGCGGGTGGTCCCTGGCGTAGCCGTGCTCGCCCTCCAGCTGCTTGAACTCGTACCACGAGGCCTTCTTGTTGGCCAGCCAGACGCGCCATTCGATGTCCACCAGGGTCCCCTGGTTGCCGCCGCCGGCCACCGGCTGGCCCAGCTCGAGCGGGCGTCCCTCGGGGCTCTCGTCGTCGTAGACGTAGACCTGGAAGCGGGCCGCCTGCCGCTTGACGCGCCCTTCCTCGTCCTTGAAGGCGGTGACGGTCTGCTCGGTCCTGCCGTCGGGCCCAAGGCGCGCGTTGCCCCGGGCGTCGCACTCGATGGGGAGCGCGGCCGGCTTCTCGGGGGAGATGTAGAACCCGTCGGGGCTGTTCCCCAGCCGGGCGATGCCGATTGCGGGGTGGATCCGGTAGATGGGGACCATGAGAGTGCGTGAGTGCGTCAGTGCGTGAGTGCGTTGGTGGTGATGCGCGACGTGAGGCCGGGGTGCGGTTCACTCACGCACGAACGCACTCACGCACGAACGCACTTCGTTTCAGTCCAGGAAGTTCAGCGACACGCCCTCCAGCCGGAGCAGCTCGTTGTCCTCGCAGTAGTCCACGCCCACCGTCACCAGTGTGATCTGCAGCGACTGCGCGCCGGCCTGGATGAGGCGGCGGGCGGTGGCGGTGACGTTCACGCGGTGGTTGCGGGGCGTGTTGTGGCTGCGGGGGCGCAGGTCGTACGCGCGGCGCTCCGGCACCGCGCAGTGCCCCGGCCCGCCGATGCACTCGCCGTGGCCGAAGACGGCCAGGTACCCGGCGTACGACGGGTGCTCCAGCGGCGTGTTCGCGTTGGCGTCGGGCAGGTTCAGGAACACGCGCACGAAGCAGGACCGGTCCAGCTGCGGCACGCGGTGCAACCGCACCTCGGCGCTGCGGAAGCCGTCGCGCACCGCCGGCGGCACCGGCAGCGGGCGCGAGACGAAGCGGCCGACGGGCACCTCCGTCCCCACCGGGATCACGCAGGTGCTCTTGACGTACTCGTAGCCGAAGCGGGCGATGTCCATGGTGTCCGCCACCGTGTAGCTCCACGGCGTGAGCACCGCGTCCATTCCCGCCGGCGTGCCGGCGTGCGTCTGCTGCCACTCCCACCACAGCCGGTCGATGTTCACGTGGATCGGCCAGAACACCGGGTCGTACGAGGCGGTCAGGTTGCTGAACATGTCCCCGAACTTCTGCTGCTGGTACATGTCTTCGCGGGTGTGGAAGCGCCGCCCGTTCACCCGCACGCCGCGGTTGCGGGTGGTGGCCGCGTCGTTCCCGCGCCCCACCTCCTCCACCTCGCCCGACGCGGCGTCGCCCCGGCCCACGTCCGGGGGCGGCTGCAGGTTGACCTCCGGGTTCATCCCCCCCGTCCACAGGTGCATGGTGTTGTGGGGGTTCTGGTCCAGGAAGCCGAACGAGTCGTTGTACAGGCTCCCCCCGCCGAAGTCGCGGAAGGTGCGCAGCGCCAGGATCTCGCGGATGTCCTCGGGCTTGGGGTAGTGGTAGCCGTTGAACTGGTTGAGCGTGATGGGCTTGCCCCCCGGGTCGCTGTAGTACTCGGACGGGTAGCGCAGCGGGTACCACAGGGCGTTGGTGTCCAGCAGCGCGTCGATGAAGCGGCGGCGGTACGCGTCGTTGGTGTACTGCGGGTCGACGCCGTACGTCTGCGTCATCGCGGTGAAGAAGGTGTAGAGCGAGGGGTAGCACTGGTTCACC
>DATAAG010000555.1:0-9898 GCA_036260235.1 Longimicrobium sp. | reverse complement strand
GGAGCCGCCGCTCGGTCCGGGAATGCGTGTTACGATCGGGTAGGGAGCCGAGGAACGGTGCCGGCGATCTGCATCAGGAACGGGATGGCGGACGCGATGCGCGGCCGTGGACCGGGGATGGCCTCCACCAGCGTGAGGCCGGTGTTGAGCAGCGGCTGGAAGTGGCGGTGTTGCGAGCCCACACGGATGCCGCCGCCGCACATACAGTAAGCGCGACCCGCCGCCAGCCCCAAGGATTTTCGGACAGGGCGTGCTGGTCGGACCAAGGACGGCCGCAGAAACACGGAGCGGTGGCCCCGTCGCAGGGACCGCCGCTCTCTGGCGCGTGAACCAGCAGCCGCGTCAGCCGGGGGAGAGGATGACGGCGATCTGCGTCCAAAAAGTGGACGGCCAAGACAGGGTACTATGGTGCTCCTGGTACGATCTTCTGGAGCATTCGGGTCGGCGCGACATTGAACCGGAGGTTGGCGATGACCGCCACCTCGCTGTCACGCGTGGCGTCGTTGAACCGACTCCCGAACCCCGTTGCGACCCAGAGCTCATCCGTTACACGAAACTCCAGGCCTCCAGACCATTCGTTGTAAGAGTCGTCCACACCGGATGGTGCATCATGGGTCCATAGTTGGAGGCCCTCGGCGAACAGATTGAATCTGCCCGAGCCCCAGTTACCGCGCACGCCAAGGGCAGTTCGGTTGCGCCCCGGCCCATCGAAGGTTGAATCACGACGCTCGTGATGGATCTGCGCCACCCACTGGCCGCGGTTGCACACTCCACGCGGTGCCACCCTGAAGCACAGCGGCGCGGCACCCACCGCCCAAACCGCGAAACCCAGCCACTCCCGCTCGTTCCATTCGGAGTTTTTGAGTCCCCAGCCAGTCGCACCCCCGGCGGCGAACGAGTAATCATTCCAGTGCAGGCGCCGGTATTCAGCCCGGAACGTGCTGTCTGCACGTTGAAGGCAGGTCCGGATGTTCTTCACCTGCACGGGATCGTTCCGATTTACGGGTCCCGGAGGGAGACAGGCAGTAAGGGCTTGCTGGATGGCTGCATCGCCCGCGGCGGATGCGGCGCGAGAGAGTGGATCCGCGTTGTCCAGAAAGACCGTCCTGACACCGAACCCGATCGTGGTCGAGGACGAATCTCCGGATGAGCGTGCGGTACCGGACGAAAGCGTGGTGTTTGCCAGGATGAAGCCACCGGGTGACTCGTACTCGTCGACATCCATGTTCCGCCACAGGAACTGAGCGGGAGCCAGATCTAGCGCGAAACCCTGCTGCACCCGTCCGGCAGTGTCGATCGCAGAAAGCAGCGAAGTGAAAATCTCGGGTCCGCTGCTCGGACGTTCCACCTTCGCCGGTGACGCGCCGATGAATTGCAGTGACGGCGACGTGGGCACCGCAAAGGGAAGCAACTTGGGGAGATCCACTGCGCCTTGAGCAGATGTTGCGTCTGCAAGGCAAAGGGACAGAAGGGTGATCCCCGAGGCCAGAATGCGGGAGCTCATACGAGATCGACCTCCCCCTGGATGAAACGAACATCCCCCGCCGCCGTTACCGGAATGACGCCGTCCGGCAACAGCCGCCCGTTCTGCCGCAAGGCCACGGCAGCCCTGAAAGGCCGGGACTCCGCGAAGTATATGAACTCGTACAGCAGAGCACTGCCAGACGGCAGTGGAGGCAGGATGGTTCTCTGGTCCCCCGTCCCATCCTTGACGAACTCCCATTCGCCACCAGCCGTCCGTGCGAAAAGCCTGAACGCAGCCCGATGCACGCTCTGGAAATCGATGAGCACCTCCAACGGAACTCGCGAATCGATGTTGACGGCCATCTGCCCACCTCGTTGTGATTGGTCGTTGCGCGTGCGATGCGCTGAGGCACCGCTGGGGCTGTCGTACCACTGCGGTGAGGTGGATGGACAGAGGCGCGGACTTTCTCACCAGGCAGACGAGAAATGGTGGCCGATGAGTCGTTATGAACTGCAGTTCCGATTTTCATACCAGCTAAAGGCGGCTCAACTTGCCGAAGTAGCGCCCGTTAGCGTTAGCGCATTCACAAGCCTGTGGAAACGGAGAAAGGGAAGGGGCGCTCAATATGAGCGCCCCTTGCCTTTCTCGATATTCGTCAGATCGTCTACCCGTCGCCCCACGCCTCGTAGTTCCCTGAGGCGCGCGACGACGGTGGGGTCGGCGAGGGTGGTGGTGTCGCCCAGGGCGCGGCCCTTGGCGATGTCCTTCAGCAGGCGGCGCATGATCTTGCCGCTGCGCGACAGTTTTTAGTTCTGTACAAGTAGGTAGGCAAGTCGCACTTTACCGTGGCAGTTCTTTCTTGGGCGCGCAGCAACGGTCTAACTGAATTCGAGGAGGGATGAATGCAACCACAGGCACACCCCGCCACCCAATCCGGGCGCCAGTTGGCTGGCTTGCTTCTACGAGGGTTCGTTGTTCTAGGCCTCACTATCCTCTGGATCATCTACATCTGGTGGTGGCTGGGCGGCTTGGCCCTTATCGGAGCCATCGCGCTTGTGGTGTTGCCGCCGCTGATCTACCCATTCGCAATTGTGGTCCGTGGGGTGCGGATTCTTCTAACGAACTCATCGGATCCGATTCTCCCTAATGATTGGCCTTGCCTATCGGAAAATCTGGGGGGCGCTCAACAATTAGTTCTCGATACCTTAAGCTTGGGCTTTCCTACCCTATGGCGTTGGGTGGTGGATGGATCCAGATAAGATCTATTCAGACCGAGTCGGTGCTTCGCCCATGAATCATAGTAATCGAATGCCGCGCCGTCTGATAGAAGCCCAATCCGTCCTCGGGACCGGCCGAGTGCGGGCCAGAGACAACAACGGGCGCTCCTCGCGGAGCGCCCGTTCTGCTTTGCTGATTCCAGTGGTGCGGCCCCCTACCCCTCCCCGCGTGCCTCGTAGTCGTCCTTGAGGCGCGCGACGACGGAGGGGTCGGCGAGGGTGGTGGTGTCGCCCAGCGCGCGCCCCTCGGCGATGTCCTTCAGCAGGCGGCGCATGATCTTCCCCGACCGCGTCTTCGGCAGGTCACCGGCGAAGAGGATGGCGTCGGGGCGCGCGATGGCGCCGATCTTCTTCACCACGTGGTCGCTCAGCTCGCGCTTGAGCTCCTCCGTGGCCTCCGTCCCCTCCTTGAGCGTCACGAACGCCGCCACCGCCTGCCCCTTGAGCTCGTGCGCCTTCCCCACCACCGCCGCCTCCGCGACGGAAGGATGGTCGACCAGGGCGGACTCCACCTCCATCGTCCCGATGCGGTGGCCGGCCACGTTCAGCACGTCGTCGATGCGGCCGATCACCCAGAAGTAGCCGCGCTCGTCGCGCTTGGCGCCGTCGCCGGGAAAGTAGACGCTCTCCCCCGGCTGCGCGTCGTCGCCCTCGCCCACGGTCTCGCCGGACCACTTGCTCCAGTAGGTGTCGCGGAAGCGCCGCTCGTCGCCCCAGATGCCGCGCAGCATGGAGGGCCAGGGGCCGCGGATGGCCAGGAACCCGCCGCCGGTGGGGATCCGCTCTCCCTTGAGCGAGAGGATGTCCGCCCGGATCCCGGGGAAGGGCGTCGTCGCGGAGCCGGGGACGGTCTCGGTGATGCCGGGGAGCGGGGTGATCATGATGGCGCCCGTCTCCGTCTGCCACCACGTGTCCACGATGGGGCAGCGCCCGCCGCCGATGTTCTGGTGGTACCAGATCCACGCCTCCGGGTTGATCGGCTCGCCCACGGTGCCGAGGAGGCGAAGCGAAGACAGGTCGTGCTTCGCCGGCCACTCCGTCCCCCACTTCATGAAGGCGCGGATGGCCGTGGGCGCCGTGTAGAAGATGGTGACGCGGTAGTCCTGGATGGTCTTCCAGAACCGTCCGCGGTCCGGCGCGTCCGGCGCGCCCTCGTACATCAGCACCGTGGCGCCGTTGGCCAGCGGACCGTAGACGATGTAGGAGTGGCCCGTCACCCACCCCACGTCCGCCGTGCACCAGTAGACGTCGTCGTCCTTGAGGTCGAAGACCAGGTTCGTGGTCGCCAGGCACTGGGTGAGGTAGCCGCCGGTGGTGTGCATGATCCCCTTGGGCTTCCCCGTCGTCCCGCTGGTGTAGAGGATGTACAGCAGGTCCTCCGCATCCATCTCCTCCGCGGGGCAGTCGGCGCTCTCGCCGTCCACCACGTCGTGCCACCACAGGTCGCGCCCGCCGCGCATCTCCGCCTTCCCCAGCGTCTCGCCCCCGGCGCCGTGGCGGCGGACCACCAGGACGTGCTGGATGGTGGGGCAGCCGCCCTCTTCCTGGACCGCCTCGTCCGCCGCGCGCTTGAGGGGGACCACGCTCCCGCGCCGGTACCCGCCGTCCGCCGTGACCAGCACCTTCGCCCCCGCGTCGCGGATGCGGTCGCGCAGGCTCTCGGCGCTGAACCCGCCGAAGACCACGGAGTGCGCCGCACCCACCCGCGCGCACGCCAGCATGGCGATGGCGGCCTCGGGGATCATCGGCAGGTAGATGGCCACGCGGTCGCCCTTCGCCACCCCCAGGCGGCGGAGGGCGTTGGCGGCCCTGGAGACCTCGCGGTGCAGTTCCTCGTAGGTGTACGACCGTTTGTCCCCCGGCTCGCCCTCCCACAGCATCGCCGTCTTCGTCCGCCGCGGGCCGTCCAGGTGGCGGTCCAGGCAGTTGTACGCGGCGTTCAGCCTGCCGCCGACGAACCACTTCGCGAAGGGCGGCTGCCAGTCCAGGACGCGGTCCCAGGGGCGGAACCAGTGCAGCCGGCGCGCCCACTCCGCCCACCACGCCTCGGGGTCGGCCCCGGCGCGGGCGTAGATCGCCGGATCGTTCGCGTTCGCCTGCGCGGTGAAGTGCGCAGGGGGCGGAAAGGCGCGGTCTTCCTGGAGGAGCGAGTCGAGGGTCTGCTCGGTGGAGGCCATCCGGATCTCCCGTGGAAACGCTGGCGTGCAGGCGGCGGACCGCCGGATCAGGTGTCGCGAGAGGTGAACGTGCCGCAAGACCCGGGCGCGCGGGCGCGTCACTTGCCGGATGCGCGCGCGCGGCGCATCGTGTCGTCTCCGGGCCGGGAACGGGCGTCCGCGCCAAGGTACGCGGGCCCGTGAACGCACGCAAACCGCCGTCCCGGCCGTCCCAGCCGTCCGACCCACTCGCCCGCCGGAGAGCCGAATGTCCGACGCCCCGCTCCACGCCCCGACCGCCTCCGCCGCCACCGTCCACGAGCCCTCGGACCGGCGGACGATCTGGAAGGTGATCGTCGCGTCGGCGGTGGGGACCATGATCGAGTGGTACGACTTCTACATCTTCGGCTCGCTGGCGACGCTCCTCGCGGGGCACTTCTTCCCCACCGGCAACACCACGCTGGCGCTGCTGCAGACGCTGGCCACCTTTGCCGCCGGCTTCGCGGCGCGCCCGTTCGGCGCGCTCTTCTTCGGGCGCATCGGCGACCTGGTGGGGCGCAAGTACGCCTTCCTGGTCACGCTGCTCATCATGGGCGGCGCCACCTTCGTCATCGGCCTCCTTCCCGGCTACGCGACCATCGGCGTGGCGGCGCCGCTCATCCTCCTCCTGCTGCGCCTGGTACAGGGCCTGGCGCTGGGCGGCGAGTACGGCGGCGCGGCGACGTACGTGGCGGAGCACGTGCCGGACAACCGGCGCGGCTTCTACACGGCGTTCATCCAGACCACCGCCACCCTGGGCCTGCTTCTGTCCCTGCTGGTGATCCTGGCCGTGCGCTCGTTGATGCCCACGGAAGACTGGGAGAGGTGGGGATGGCGCATCCCGTTCCTCCTTTCGTCGGTGCTGGTGCTGGTCTCGCTCTTCATCCGCCTGCGCCTGCGCGAAAGCCCGCTGTTCACGCAGATGAAGGCGGCGGGCAAGACGAGCACCCGGCCCATCGCGGAGAGCTTTGGCAGCGCAGGGCGGTGGCAGACCATGCTCATCGTGCTGTGGGGCGCGGCGGCGGGGCAGGCGGTGGTGTGGTACACGGGCCAGTTCTACGCGCTCACCTGGCTGGAGAACGTGGGCAAGGTGGACTTCGTGGACACGCGCACCATCATTGCGGTGGCGCTGGTGCTCGCGACACCATTCTTCATCGTCTTCGGGGCGCTTTCGGACCGCATCGGGCGCAAGAAGGTGATGATGGCGGGGAACCTGCTGGCCGCCGTCCTGACCATCCCCATCTTCCAGCTGATGTGGCGCTTCACGCCCGCGGGGGGAAGCTACAACCCGGTGGCGCTCACCGCGTGCGTGTTCGTGCTGGTGATCTTCGTCACCATCGTCTACGGGCCCATCGCGGCGTTCCTGGTGGAGAGCTTTCCCGCCCGCGTGCGCTACACCTCCGTCTCCCTCCCCTACCACGTGGGGAACGGATACTTCGGCGGGTTCCTGCCGGTGGTCGCCACGGCGATGGTGGCGTTCGCCACGGCGGACCCGGAGGGCTTTCCCGTGCTCCCGCGGTACGCCGGCCTCCTGTACCCGGTGGCGGTCGCGCTCATCACCTTCGTCCTGGGCACCGTGCTGCTGCGGGAGACCAAGGACGTGCGCATCGACGACGAGCACCACGCGGGGGTGGAGACCCGGGTGCGCCCCGGCGTGCTGGGGCTGCTGATCGCGCTGACGGCGGGGGCGCTCGTCCTGGCCGACCGCTACCTGCTCCCCACCTTCACCCCGGCCGGCGAGCCGCCGTACGTGCAGTACGTCTTCCGCGGGCTGATGCTGATCGTGCTGCTGGCGGTGATCCTGCCGCGGCTGGGCCGCCGGGGGCGGTAGGGCCGTCCCCATCTGATCGATTTCGCTCCGGACGCGCCATGAACGACCCGAATCACACCACCCACCCTCCCGAGTTCGTACGCCTGTGCGAGCAGGCCATCCAGGCGCTGGAGGCGCTCAAGGCGGAGGGGCCCCGGGAGCGCGGCGCGCGCCTGCTCACCATCCGCGCGCTGCTGGCGGACATCGGCCTGCAGATGGCGGAGCTGGACCTGCGCACCCCCGGCTTTGGCGACGAGCAGGGAACGCTGGTGGACGCGGCGTCCAAGCTGCAGGCCATCGACCTGGACCGCGGCGGGCCCCACGTGCCGCGCTTCGCGGACCAGATCATCGCGGACCTGCGCCGCATCGCGACGGGATGACGCGGCGCGCCCGCCCGCGCGGGAGCGGCCCGTTCCGACCCCTCCGGAGACGGATCGTCCGGATCGCTTTCATACCCTAATCGGCCATAATCCACAAAACCACGTTTCCTCTCCCCCGCGCGGAGCCGGCGGCCGGAACGCCGCGCCCGGAAACACACGAACAAGGCGGATCGCCGCGATCCATCCACTTTGTCCAGTTAGCCCGCGCCGTGGCCGCTCCGGCGCGGCGCGGGGACGGTCGCGAGAGGAGCACGTTTCGCGCCGTCACGATGCCCCGGATCCCCTCCTTCGTTCACCACGGACTCTTCGTGCCGCGGGCAAAGACTATGGCGTACAAAGGACATACGCGTTATCATGCGGCCCGCGAATCCACGACTCTCCCGGGAACCCCCTCCGTCCCGACCTGCATGCGACCCAGGCGTCTGACCCCGCCCGTTCGGCGTACCTCCCGGCGTTGGCGCACTCCCCCGGCCATCCTGCACGGCGGCGAGCCCTTCGAGGGCGCCGCGGTGCTGGACGAGATGCAGGGGGCGCTGGGCGTGCTCCTCTTTCAGGTGGTGCGCGACGTGTACCTGTGGGGCGCCACGCCGCCGGACGAGCGCGCCGGCCTGTTTCCCGACCACGCCGACGAGGCGCTGGCCTCGCTGCTGCGCGCGGCCGACGCCGAGGTGCAGCTGGAGTCGGCGCTGCTGGCGCTGGTGCGCATGACGGGGGCGCCGGAGCGCGCCCGCGACGAGCAGGTGGCGCTGGCGTGCCAGCACGTGGCGCACTGGGCGGACGTGAACGGCCACGCGGCCACGGCCATCGCCTTTGCGCAGGGCGCGGCGGTGGTGCTGCCGGCTGACGCGGCGGCCAGCTACGCGGTGGGGCGGCTGGCGCGGCGCCGCGGCGAGTTTCCGCGGGCGGAGACCTGGTACCGGCGGGCGGTGGCGCTGGGGCGGCAGAGCGGCGACTGGACCAGCTACGCCATGGCGTTCGCGGGGCTGGGCAACCTGTACATGATGCGCGGCAACTTTCCCATGGCGCGGCGCTTCAGCCTGCGCGCGCTGCGCTCCGCCCGGCGGCACTCCATGCGCGCCCTGCAGGCGCTGGTGCTGCACGACCTGTTCGTGATCGCCGCACAGACGCGGCACCCCGACGAGGCGGAGGAGCTGGCGCGCGAGGCGTTCGAGATGTACGGGCCGGACCATCCCAGGCTGGTGCACCTGACCAGCGACGTGGCGGCGTTCTGGATGGAGCACGGGCGCTTTGCCCCCGCGCTCACGGTGTTCCAGGCGCTCGTGCACCACCTGCAGCGCCACGAGGAGCGGGTGTTCGCGCTGGCCAACATGGTGCGCGCGGCGGCGGGCGCGGGCGAGCGCCAGCTCTTCGAGCAGACCTGGGACGAGGTCTGGGACCGCATGGCCCGCATCCAGGCGCTGGGGAACGGGTCCGTGATCATGCTGCAGCTCGCCCGCGGCGCGGCCATGCTGGGCGAGTGGGAGCGCGCGGAGCGGGCGGCGGAGATGGCCATGCAGAGCGCCCGCGCGCACGGCGAGGGCAAGGTGCTGCTGGAGGCGGAGGCGGTGCTGGACGAGGCGCGCCGCAACCGCGGGGTGCGCGCCCGCGCCGCCGCGCCCGGGCCGGAGGCGGAGGCGTCGGCGGGCTCCGAGAGCTTTGCGCTGGACCTGGTACGAACGCTCAACGCGTCGCTGGTGGCGCGATAGACCCTGATTCGATGCGGTGGCGGGGCGCGACGGGGACCCCGCCGGTACGGCAACCTCTCACACCACGGGCACGATGAAGATTGGCGCACGCCCTCTGCTGGTGCTGCACAGCAACGAGGCATTCCGCGAGCGGGTACGCAAGGTGGCCGGCAAGGAGTACACGTTCCAGGCGGTCCCCGACTGGCCGTCGCTGGAAGAGGCGGTGCGCGACTCCCCGCCCTCGGCGCTGGTGGTGGTGAACCCGTACGAGGACGTGCCGGGCGCGGGCGGCCCCTCGCCCAGCCTGAAGTCGCTGCTGGTGGAGTTCCCCTCCACGGCGGTGTTCGCCGCGATGGAGATCAAGCCCAACCGGCTGGACGACCTGCGCACCCTGGGCAAGTGGGGGGTGGTGCAGGTGATCTCCATTGCCCACGACGACACGCCGCAGGCCATGGTGCAGCGCTTTCGCGCGGCGCAGGGGCGGCCGCTCAAGGCGCTGCTGGAGCAGGTGCTGCCGGCGGACACGCCGGGGCGCGCCCGCGCCATCGTGGACGCGGCGGCGGAGGTGGTGGCGGTGGGCGGCCACGGGCGCGACCTGGCCCGCCAGCTGCGCCTGTCGCGCCGCACCCTGCTGCGCTGGTGCGAGCGGGCGGAGCTGCCGCCGCCGCGCAAGCTGCTGGCGTGGATGCGCATCCTGCTGGCCGCCGAGCTGCTGGACGACCCCGGCCGCACGGTGCTTTCCGTGGCGCACGCCTGCGGCTACTCGTCGGACAGCGGGCTGCGGCGGGTGACGCAGAAGTTCGTGGGGAGCAGCCCCACCGAGCTGCGCCGCCGCGGCGCCTTCGCGCGCTCGTCCAAGGTGTTCCTGGAGGTGCTGGCGCGGTACCGCGAGCCGGCGAATGCCACGTGATGGAGTGATGGAGTGATGGGGTGATGGGGTGATGGGGTGATGGAGTGATGGAGTGATGGAGTGATGGAGTGACAGCTTCCGCGGTCTTGCTATCCGATGGAGGCGCCGGGGTCACTGAGGCGAAAAAGGAGAGGACGCGGAGAACCGATCGGCTCTCCGCGTCCTCTCCTTTTTCG
>DATAAG010000554.1:0-4454 GCA_036260235.1 Longimicrobium sp. | reverse complement strand
TGGTTGCGTCTCCCCCGGCCCGCGAAGGCACCGGTCGTCCGGATCGCGCCCACGCCCCGGCCGGGGCGCGGGCGTTGCGGGGCCGTCCGCGCGTCGAACCGCTCGGGATCGTGGCCGCCGGACCAGCGGCGGTCGTCCTCGTGCTCGGGATCCCGTGGATCCACCGGCGGGGCAGCGGGCCAGGCGGAGGCCGATGGGCGCGCCGCTGCGGAAGGGCACAGCGGTCGTCGGCGATGGCGGGACGAAAGCCTGTCCCGTTCCGGGAAGTTGCGGGCTGGACCGGCCGCCGCGCAGCGGCGCACCGCACGCGGCCCGCTCCGCAGCGGGATGCTCGAGCTCAGACGCCCGGCTCGCCGGGCCTCCCGCCCGCCGGCCTGGGCCGCGCGAACCCGATCCGCGGCCTCTCGCGGATCAGCATCGAGGTATCGTCGTCCAGGTCTTCGGGGAGCAGGGTGGTCAGCTCCTCGACCGACACCGCGCCGTCCATGGCTGCGCGCGCGGCCATCCTGGCGTACGCCCGCTCGAAAAGGGAGCGCGCGAAGCGCGCGTTGCCGAAGTCCTGCTTTCCGGCGGCGTCGGCGAAGATCTGCTCCGCCCTCGCGCGTGCCCCGTCGGCCAGCTCGATCCCCACCTCGCGCACCATGTCCTCGAAGATCCGGGCCAGCTCCGCCGCCGTGTAGTCGGGGAACGCGACGTACGTCTTGAAGCGGCTGCGCAGACCGGGATTGGAGGCGATGAACTCCGACATCTCTTCCTCGTACCCGGCGACGATCACCGCCAGCTCCTTGCGGTGGTCCTCCATCGCCTTGACCAGCGTGGCGATCGCCTCGTACCCGAAGTCGACCTCGCTGCTGGGCGTCAGCGCGTACGCCTCGTCGATGAACAGCACCCCCGGCCTGGTCCGGTCGATCAGCTCGCGCGTCTTGATCGCCGTCTGCCCCACGTAGCCGGCGATCAGGTCCGAGCGGCTGGCCTCCGTGAACTTTGCGCCCGGCAGCGCCCCGGCGGCCGCGTAGAGCCGGGCCACCAGGCGGGCGACGGTGGTCTTCCCGGTCCCGGGTGGACCCGTGAACACCAGGTGCAGCCCGGGATTCACGGGCTTGAGCCCCGCCTTTTCCCGCTCCGTGTTCGCCTGCACGACCGCGATGACCCTGCGTACCTGGGCCTTGACCGGTGCGAGCCCCACCAGGGCGTCGAGCTCGGCCAGGACCGCGCCGACCGTCTCCGGGCCTCCCCCGGCGGACGCCGCGCCCGGCTCCGCCTGGCTCGCCTCCTGCTCGGCCGCCTGCGCCGCCGTTCCGCCGGCGCCCGAGGCGTCGGGCGCGCTCTCGAACGCCCGCCGCAGCGCCGCGATCGCATCGTCTTCCGACTTGATGGTGTCGAGGATCGCGGTGGCGGGCTCGGTCATGACGGGTGGCTCGTACGACCTGCCTCGCGGCTCCAGCGCCCGGAGTGCGCGGCGGAAGTGCCGGGCCAGCGCGAACAGGACGTGTCGTGGCTCCACCGCGGCATGGGAGTATGCCTTGGCCACCGACACCGCCGCCTCGTGGATCACGGTGCGGAGCATGGCCGCCTCACGCGAAGTCGGCCAGGCGCTTGCCCCCGAACTTCTGCTTGAGCTCGTCGTCCAGCTTGTCCGCCGAGCCGAGCACGGCGTACATCGCCGACGAGAGCTCTTCCTCGTCCAGGTAGTCGCCCAGCAGGGTGTGCGACATCACCAGGAACAGCTTTCCCGGGGCGGTCGTGTCGTCGTGCGCGGAGACGTGCCCGAACAGGTAGGTGCCCCCCTCCCGCGCGATCCACTCGTACAGCCCCGGCGACGGATCGACCTCCCACAGGATGGGGCAGGAGATGCGGACCAGCGATTGCGGGTCGCCGTCCTTGTTGGTCCCCCAGTCCATGACCGTCAGGTTCACCCGCGTGCTCACGTCCGAGAACACGACGCTGATCGCATTTCCCTCGAGCTGGATGCGAAGCCCCATCGGCCCCGTCAGGAGCCGCTGCACCTTCATCATGGTCTGGTCGACGTCCGCCACGGGACCTCTCCGGGTTGAGCGTGGATACGGTGGTGCTCCGGCGGATTCGAGGATGGCTCCCGGAGTGGAACTGCGCAAGCATGACGATTCGGTCGGCGCGAGCCGTGGACGGGCGAGCGTTCCCTCTCGCGAGCGATTCCGCCCGCCGCAGCGTCCCCGGCCGACCCACAGCCCGCGCAGGCCGTGCCGGGCCGCCACGCGGCGAGCGACCGCCGACCTGCGGGCGCCGCTGCCGCCCCCGGACCCAGGAGACGTGCCCCAGCCGGGCCCGCGACGCCGCGGCGTGGCGGCTCCCGGTACAGGCCTGCGTCGCATGCGTGTTCTCTTTTGATGATGATATCGAATGGTGTAGATTCACCCGCCGACCGCGATGCCTCGCCGGATGCCTCCGTGGAGACCGGCGCGCCTTGTAGCCGATCGAGAAAATCCCGCCTTCCACCTTTGTCGCGCTGGAGCTCATGCGCAGCTCTCACCTCGTCCTCGCCTCCTTCGTCCTGCTCGCCGAAACGGCCGCCGGCGCCGTCTCCGCCGCGGCGCAGCACGCCGGCCACGCACCCGCCGCGGACACCGCCGCGCAACGAGGCGAGCGGCTGGGCGAGATCCACTTTCCCACCTCCGCGAACCACGCCGCGCAGGCGGAGTTCCAGCGTGGCGTGCTGTACCTGCACAACTTCCACTATCCGCAGGCGCGCGCCGCGTTTCGCCGCGCGCGGGGGCTGGACCCCGGGGACGTGATGAGCGCCGCCTTCGAGGCGTACTCCTTTACGCAGCCGGTGTGGAACGGACAGGACACCGCCGCGGCGCGGGCCGCCCTGCGCTCGTTCGCGCCCACGCGCCAGGCGCGGCTGGCCGCCGCCCGCACCCCGCGCGAGCGGGCGTGGGTGGACGCCATCGAGTCGCTCTACGCCGGTGATACGCCCAAGGCCGTGCGCGACACCGCCTTCAGCTGCGCGATGGAGCGCCTGCACGCGGACGATCCCGGCGACCCCGAGGCGGCGGCGTTCTACGCGCTGTCGCTGCTGGGGCTGAACCAGGGCGACCGCGAGCCCGCTGCCTACGCGCGCGCGGAGCGGGTGAGCGCGGGCGTGCTGCGGGCGCATCCGCGGCATCCGGGCGCGCTGCACTACCTGATCCACGCCGTGGACGACCCGGCCAACGCCGCGCGCGGGCGCGACGCCGCGGCCGCATACGGTGAGGTGGCCACGGACGCCTCGCACGCGCAGCACATGACGTCGCACATCTTCATCGCGCTGGGGATGTGGGACGCGGTGCGCGAGGCCAACCTGCGTTCGCACTTCGCGCAGCCGCCGGAGCTGCACGCGTTCGGGCACGGCACGCACTGGCTGGCGTACGCGCTGGTGCAGCAGGGGCGCGTCCGCGAGGCGCGCGTGTGGGTGGATTCCATGCTGGACTACCGGCGCCGCGTCGCGGCGGGGGCGCTGCCGGCGGCGCGGGGCAGGGGCGACGCGGAGGTGCACGCCATCCTGATGACCGCGGCGCACGTGCTGGATACCGAGGCGTGGGACTCGCCGCTGGCGCGGATGCGCTTCGACACCGCGCACGTGCGGTCCCCCGCCGTCCTCGCCCTGGCGGACTATTTCGTGGGCGCCGCCGCGGCGCGCCGGTCCGGCCGCCCCGTGGACCTGACGCCGGGAAGCCGCGACGCGGACGCGCTGCTGGCGGATTCGATGCTCGCGCGGATCGCCGCCCGCAACGCGCGGGTCCGGGGCGGCGGGGGCGGCGGCACGGCGCTGGGCGAGGCGGAGGTGGTGGAGCGGATGCTGCGCGCGGAGGTGCACGCCGCGCGGGGCCGGGCGGACTCCGCCGTCGCGCTGCTGCGCGCCGCGGCGGAGCAGCTGGAGGCGCTCCCCTTCGCCTTCGGCCCGCCGGTGACCGGCAAACCGCCCCGCGAGCGCGCCGCGGAGCTGCTGCTGACCGCGGGACGGCCCGCCGACGCGCTGGCGGAGCTGGACGCGGCGGAGCGGATGGCGCCCGGACGCACGCGCGCGCAGTACACCCGCGCCCGCGCGCTGCTGGCCCTGGGCCGCCGCGACGAGGCCGTCCGCGCCTACCGGGCGCTCGCGGAGGTGTGGCGCCACGCGGACCTCACCTTCCCCCGGCGCCGTGAGGCGCTGTGGGGAAGCACCATGCTCCCCACCGTGGGGAGCGACGCCGCCGTCGCGGTGGACACGGTGACGTACGCCAGCGGGGACCTGGCGCTGCGGGGCGTGCTGTACCGGCCGGCGGAGGCCGGGCGGCACCCGGCGCTGCTGGTGCTGCACGGCAGCAACGCGTGCACCCGCTGGGACGACGCGGACATGCTGGGCCGGCTGTACGCCGCGCACGGCTACGTCACCTTCTTCCCGTGCCGGCGCGGCCTGGGCCTCTCCGCCGGGCAGGGCGAGGCCGTGCTCGACC
>DATAAG010000553.1:0-19779 GCA_036260235.1 Longimicrobium sp. | reverse complement strand
CTGGTGGACCGGCTGCGGGCGCTGGGCGCCGAACCGTTCGTCCCCCGCCGCGCGGAGTACGACCTGACCCGCCAGGCCGACGTGGAGCGCCTGTACGCGAACGCAGCGCCGCGGATGGTGATGCACCTGGCCGCCGAGGTGGGGGGGATCGGCGCCAACCGCGCCAGCCCCGGCCGCTTCTTCTACGCCAACGCGGTCATGGGCGTGATGATGATCGAGGAGGCGCGGCGGGCGGGGGTGGAGAAGTACGTGCAGGTGGGCACCGTCTGCGCCTATCCCAAGTACACCCGCGTCCCCTTCCGCGAAGAGGAGCTGTGGACGGGGTACCCGGAGGAGACCAACGCCCCGTACGGCATCGCCAAGAAGGCGCTGCTGGTGCAGCTGCAGGCGTACCGCCAGCAGTACGGGATGGACGGCATCTACCTGCTGCCCACCAACCTGTACGGCCCGCGCGACAACTTCGACCCGGCCACCAGCCACGTGATCCCCGCGCTCATCCGCCGCATGGCGGAGGCGCGCCGCGACGGCGCGGACGAGCTGCGGGTGTGGGGGACGGGGAACGCCTCGCGCGAGTTCCTGTACGTAGACGACGCCGCCCGCGCCCTGCTCCTGGCGGCCGAGCACTACGACGGCGCCGAGCCGGTGAACGTGGGCATCGGCAACGAGATCCGCATCGCGGAGCTGGCGCGGCTCATCGCCTCGCTGGTGGGGTACGAGGGGCGGCTGGCCTTCGACCCCTCGCAGCCGGACGGGCAGCCCCGCCGGTCGCTGGACACGCGGCGCGCCCGCGAGCTCTTCGGCTTCCAGGCCCGCGTGGGCATGCGCGAGGGGCTGCGCCGCACCGTCGACTGGTACCTGGGCCAGCACCCCGGCTGACGCCGCGTTCCGCGCCCCACCCTTTCCATCGCAGCGCCCTTGTCCGACATCGTCCCCTCCCCGCGTCCGCACCCCCCCGGCGAGGCCCCCGCGCCGCCGCCGCTCCCGCTGCTGCGCTCGCACGCGGCCGACCCCGCGCCGCCCCCCGGCGAGGGCGTTCCCCTGCGCGAGTACCTGGGCGCCCTGCAGCGCCACCTGTGGCTGGTGGTGGCCGCCGTGCTGGTGTCCGTGGGCTTCGCCGCCTACCGCATCAGCAACGAGCCGCCGCGGTACGAGGCCGTCTCCGCCGTGCGGCTGGTGAACGCGCGGCAGGAGCTGGCGGGGCAGATCGGCACGGGACAGTCGGACCAGATCCCGGGGTGGTACACCGACCCCATCCTGTCCCAGGTGCAGGTGCTGCGCAGCCGGGCGGTGGCGCAGCAGGTGGTGGACTCGCTGGGGCTGCGCCTGCAGCCGGTGGGCTCGTCGGAGTTCCCGTACGCGGAGCTGGAGGCCGCGCGCGTCCTTCCCCCGGCGCGCAACGGCGACACCCTGCACCTTTCCTTCGCGCCGGACGGGGTGCGGGGGCGGATGCGGGAGCGCCAGGGGCAGGCGCCCTACGGCCAGCCGCTGGACCTGGGCGCGGTGAGCGTGACCTTCGCCCGGCGGCCGGCGGTGAACACGGCGCGGATGCAGGTGGTGGACGGCCAGGGGATGGTGCTGTGGGTGATCGGCTCCATGACGCCGGTGCAGCGCGAGCTCACCAACGTGCTGGACATCCGCTTCACCGCGCGGGACCCGCACCTGGCCCAGCGCCTGGCCAACGCCACCGCGGCCGCCTTCCAGGGGGTCTCCATGCGCTCGGCGCAGACCACCTCGCGCCGCCGCCGCATGTTCGTGGAGGAGCAGCTGCGCACCACCGACTCGCTGCTGCTGCTGGCCCAGCGCCAGCTGAGCGCCTTCCGCAAGGGGGTGCGCTCCTTCAGCCCCCGGGAAAGCTACCGGACCACCGAGGAGGGGCTGGCGCAGTTCCGCCTGCAGCGCCAGGCGCTGGCGACGGAAAAGAGCATCTACGACCAGATGGGGCGGGCGCTCTCCGCTGACGGGGGGCGCGAGGGGAGCGAGCAGATCGCCGCGCTGGCCGCCTCGCCCGAGGTGGCCCGCAACAGCGGCGTGCTGGCGCTCTACAACGAGCTCATCCGCTACCAGACGGCCCGCGACTCCCTGACCACGGGGCGCTGGTCGCGCTCGGAGTCCAACCCCGACGTGCAGCAGCTGGACTCGCTGATCTCCACCTACCGCGGCCGGCTGGTGCGCGCCGTCCAGGCCCGGAGCGACGCGCTGGCCGCGCAGATCGGCGTGCTGGACCAGGTGATGGCCAGCGACGCCGCCGCCATCGCCGCCCTCCCCGACGCCGAGGCGGAGGAGATGCGCCTTTCGCGCGAGGTGGAGACGCTGCAGCGGCTGGTGGACGACATGCGCCGCGAGCAGCAGGAAGCGCGCATCGACGAGGCGGTGGAGGCGGGGCAGGTGGAGATCGTGGACTGGGCGCTGGTCCCCGGCGCGCCGGTGGCCACGGGGACCAAGCGGCGGCTGCTCTTCGCGCTGCTGGTGGGGCTGATGATCGGCGGGGGCGGCGCGCTGCTGCTGGACCGCCTGAACACGGCCATCGTGCGCCGCGAGGACGCCGAGGCCATGCTGCAGGTGCCGGTCATCGCCGTCATCCCCCGCCTGGGCGAGCCGCTGCGCAACGCCCGGCTGGACGTGCGCAAGATGCTGCCGCGCCGAAAGCCGGCGCCGGAGGCGGGGCTGGTGACGGTAAGCGAGATGCAGTCCGCCGGCTCGCAGGCGTACCGCAAGCTGCGCACGCACCTCATCTTCTCGCAGGGCGGCACGCCGCCGCGCACGCTGATGGTGACCAGCGCCTCCGCGTCCGAGGGCAAGACGACGGTGTGCGCAAACCTGGCGACCACCTTCGCGCAGCAGGGGATGCGGGTGGCGGTGGTGGACGGCGACCTGCGCCGCCCGCGGCTGCACGGCCTCTTCGGCCAGGCGCGCACGCCGGGGCTCAGCGAGGTGCTGGAGGGCGAGGCGCCGGTCTCGGAGGTGATGCGGCAGACGTCGGTGGCGGGGCTGCACCTGGTCCCCGCCGGCCGCCTGGTGCCGCACGTCTCGGAGCTGCTGGGCGGCGCGGCGATGGGCCGGCTGATCCGCGAGCTGCACGCCGCGTACGACCTGGTGATCCTGGACACGCCCCCCGTGCTGGCCGCGGCGGACGCGGAGATCCTGGGCGCGCAGGCGGACGCGGTGCTGGTGGTGGTGCGCGCCGGCCAGACGGAGCGGCAGAGCGCGCACTACGCCATGCAGCAGCTGCGCGCCGTGGGTGCCAACATCGTGGGCGCCGTGCTCAACGACCCCGACCAGAAGATCGCCGGCTACGGACGTTACGCCTACTACTACGACTACTACACGGAAAACGCGGCGGACTGAGGCCTGAAGGTTTCAGCGCAACGGCCGCAGGGGCGTAAAGAAGAGGACGTAGAGGATCCCGTGATCCTCTGCGTCCTCTCTCTACTTTGTGTCGTCTGTCCGCTCAGGTTCGGCTCACCACGTGTTTCGCCTCCGTCGCCAGTACCCTTCTCTCCGTTTGTGATGAGAGACGGCAATCACTACGGCACGGTCAGGCAGAACGCGGTCTATGACTTTGTAGGGGAAGCGATGCAGAATCAGTTGCCGCTCCCCGCGCTCGTTCTGTGCGGCGATATTCGGGTTCTCCCGAATTCGAGCAAAGGCACGATCGACCTCAGCCGTGAACCGGTCACCGAGGTGCAACGACTTCTTGTCGTAAGCGCTCGCGGTCTTCTGTGTCTCACGAATTGCGAGCCGATGCACCGTCAGCTTCACGGGCGACGTCTTGCCCGGAGCTGCGCGATCACCTCATCCGCGTCGGCTTCCTCTGCCTCACCTCGCTCCACCTCGAGCCCGCGCCGCGCAAGTTCGGCTTCTGTGACTTCTTCGCCCGCATCGTCCAGGTCCAGGCTGTCGAGCAACACTTCGGCGAGATAGTCGCGGATCGCGGGGGGCTGGCGGCGCAGTTCGGATTCGAGTTCGTCAACAGTCAGTGCCATTGGTCCTTGCGGGTTAGGGCTGCCTGAACGTAACGACCCTCGCTCCGAAGGTACAGACGAGGTTGTGAGCGCCGAAGTCTTGCGCATCTCTCTCATCACCTCGTCGAAGTCCAGCATCTCTTCCTCGCCGCGCTGGTCCGCCTCCCAGCGACGGTGGGCTTCTTCGGCCCAG
Organism: Longimicrobium sp.; assembly: GCA_036260235.1. Taxonomy (GTDB): domain Bacteria; phylum Gemmatimonadota; class Gemmatimonadetes; order Longimicrobiales; family Longimicrobiaceae; genus Longimicrobium. The sequence continues at coordinate 15,624 of DATAAG010000553.1, read as the reverse complement.
GCGGTGCCGACGTCCGCATTGCGGCGTGCACGCAAGCTGGCGATCACCTCTTCTGCATCGATCCCCTCTACCTCGCCACGCTCGATCTCCAGAGCGCGGCGATGAGCCTCCCGCTCGACCTCCTCTTCGTCCACGCTGTCGAGCAGCGCATGAGCCAGATGCCGGCGCACGATGAACGGCAGGCTCAACAGCTCGGCTTCGAGCTTCCGCAGATCCATCTGTCCAGGGAGGGAGTCCAGCTTGCGCGCGGGACGGCTCATGCGTTCCTCACGAGTGCGGCTTGGTTCTCCGCAGCGAATCCCGCATCTCCCGCGGCTTCCGGACGACGGCGTGTGCGGGACCGGCGCTTGAAGAGCGTGGCCGTCTGCACCGAAAACGCTGCCGCGATCCGGTCGAGCGTGTCGACCGTGACGTTTGCCTGAGCAGATTCGATCTGGGCGATCCGCGGCTGCGAGGTTCCCACGCGCCGCGCCAGTTCCGTCTGAGTTATGCCGGCACGCACCCGCAGGCGGAAGACGTTGCGGGCGATGGTGAGCCTGCTGCCCATCGCCGCCTCGGCCCGGGCGATCTCCGGATTCTCGCGGCGGATGGACGCGAAGAGTTCACGTGCGTCGATCCCCGGAAGCTCGCGTTTCTTCATTCCTCCTCCTCGTTCATCTCTTCGATGTATCGCCGCCGCAGCACGTCCGCCGCGTCGATGAAATCGCTCACCCTGGCCTTGCCCTTCAGCTTCGATTTCTTCTCCAGGGCAGTGACGAAGAGCGTTCGCACGGACCTGCCGTCAAGCCAGAAGAAGAACAACCGGTAGCCACCACTTCCCATGTCGCGGATTTCACCGATCTGGCGCTGCTCGTCCAGGACCTTGATCACGCCGCTGTGCACGGACAGAATCCACCCGTTCTCCGTGATGCGTGCCAGGGCGGCGAGGACGAACGGCATGCGGCCCGGGTCGCTCCTGCCGAGCTTCCGCATCGCACGGGCAGCGCCGGAAAGAAAGCGGATCTTGCAGTCGTCGCTTGCCAATCCTCCACCTCACTATACAATGTGTGATATAGGCGCGCAAGCCTTGCATTCCGGGTAACCGGGCAAAGGCAAGGCTTGCGCAGGAGTGGTGATTGTGGAGCAGGCGGAAGAACGTAGATCAGGCCGCCGCAGGCGGATAGCGCCGGGAAAAAACCGGCAGCGAGGGTGGAAAGAAGGGAGCGGGCCGATTTCGCCAGCCGCGCGCGGAAGGTGGACGGATTCGCGGGGGCGTCGCGGGGGCGCGTTGAAGCTCGCTCAGGGTGTGGTTATATTACAGGGCTGCATTCTGGACGGACGATCCCGACCCGCAAAGCCCAGATTCCGGAGGAAGCCCGATGGCGGGGCATAGCAAGTGGAAGCAGATCAAGCACAAGAAGGCGCTCACCGACAGCAAGCGCGCCGCCACCTGGACCAAGATCATCCGTGAGATCACGGTGGCGGCCAAGGCGGGCGGCGGCGACCCGGCCGGCAACCCGCGCCTGCGCCTCGCCATGGACACGGCCCGCGCGGCCAACATGCCCAACGAGAACATCGAGCGCGCCATCAAGAAGGGCACCGGCGAGCTGGAGGGCGTGAGCTACGAGGAGATCACCTACGAGGCGTACGGGCCGGGCGGCGTGGCGATCATGATCGAGTCGCTCACCGACAACGGCAACCGGACCGTGGCTGACATCCGCCGCTGGCTCAGCCGCAACGGCGGCAACTTGGGCACCACCGGCTCCGTGGCCTGGATGTTCGACCGCCGCGGCCAGATCACCATCGACGGCGAGAAGTACGACGAGGACACGGTGATGGAGGCGGCGCTGGAGGCGGGCGCGCTGGACGTGGAGAGCGAAGAGGGCGTGCACACGGTCTACACCGAGGTAGCCGACTTCAACGCCGTGCAGGAGGCGCTGCGGGCTCGCGGGATCGAGTGGGACGAGGCCGAGCTGGCCATGATCCCCAAAACCGAGGTGCGCGTGGAGGGCCCCGAGGCCGACCAGCTGGTGAAGCTGCTGGAGCTGCTGGAGGACCTGGACGACGTCCAGAAGGTGTACACCAACGCCGACGTCGACACCGACAGCCTGGCCGAGGTGTGAGCCTGGCCCCTGGCGCCGCGGGCCCGTCCGCCGCACCGGAGCGCGGGCCGCGCGGCCCCGCCGGCTCCGTGGTGCTGGGGGTGGACCCCGGCACCGCGGTCACCGGCTACGGCGTCGTTCGCCGCGGGGCGGACGGCGCCCTGTCGCTCCTGGAGTGCGGCGTGATCCGCACCGACGCGCGCGCCCCCCTTCCCGAGCGCCTGCGCGACATCCACCTGGGGATCGTCGAGGTCATCACCCGCACCGCGCCGGCCGTGCTGGCGGTGGAGGGGGTGTTCTACGCCAAGAACGCCCGCACCTCCGTCATCCTGGGCCACGCCCGCGGCGCGGTGCTGCTGGCGGCGGCGCTCAACGGGCTGCAGGTGGCCGAGTACCCGCCGGCGGAGGTCAAGTCCGCCGTGGTGGGCGCGGGGCGGGCCACCAAGGACCAGGTGGGGCTGATGGTGCAGCGCCTGCTCAAGCTGCGCGACGTCCCCAGGCCGCACGACGCGGCGGACGGGGTGGCCCTGGCGCTCACGCACTGCTTCCGCGGCTTTGGCCCCGCCGCGGCCTCGTCCCGCCCCTTCAACCTGCGGCAGATGATCGGGAACACCGGAGGACGCCGTTGATCTCGCGCGTGCGCGGCGAGCTGATCGTCCGCGACCTGGAGCGGGTGGAGGTGATGACCGCGGGGGGCGTGGGCTACGAGATCGCCATCCCCACCACGGTCTTCGAGCGCCTGCCGCGCCTGGGAGAGACCGTCACCCTGCGCACCTACCACCTGGTGCGCGAAGACGCGGTGATGCTCTTCGGCTTTCTGGACGAGACGGAGAAGACGGTCTTCGTCCGTCTGCTGACGATCAACGGGGTGGGGCCGCGGCTGGCGCTGGCGATGCTGTCGTCGATGAGCGCCGAGTCGGTGGTGCGCGCCGTCCGCGAGCGGAACGTGGCGGCGCTCACGGCGGTGAGCGGGGTGGGGAAGAAGACGGCGGAGCGCGTGGTGCTGGAGCTCACCGGCAAGCTGGACGACCTGGCCTTCGCCGCGTCGGGGCTGGGCCAGCGCGCGCCCGCCGCGGAGGAGGCCCTGCGCGCCCTCACCGCCCTCGGCGTGACGGCGAGCGACGCGGACCGCGCCGTGCGCGCCGCCATCCAGGAGAAGGGCAGCCTCTCCGCGCCGGAGCTGATCCGCGAGGCGCTCGCCCGCATCAAGTGACGGCCGCCGGCGGCCGCGTTCCCCAACGATCCCCACTCCGCATCTTCCGAAGTAGATGGAGCTCGCTTGCCGCGGGCCCGGCATCCGCCGGGTTCTCCCGCTCCTGCTGTGCGTGTTCGCCGGCGCCTGTTCCGGCGGTGACCCGGCCAACCCGGCCGCCCCCGATCCCGGCCCGTCCCCCGCCCCGGGGCCGGAGCCGGTGGCTTCGGTGCAGGTGGTTCCCGGGCAGGTCCTGGTGGGGATGATCCCGTCCGGCGCGCCGGCGCGGGTCTTCGCCCTGGTCCGCGACCGCGCCGGGCAGCCGCTGGAGCGGCCGGTGGCGTGGGAAAGCTCGGACCCGGAGGCGCTGCGGGTGGACGCGGACGGCGTGCTGACACCCCAGCGCCCCGGCGCCACCGTGCAGGTGACGGGGACGAGCGAGGGGGTCCGCGGCTCCACCACCGTTTCCGTGGTGGTGTACCAGAACGACTTCGAGCGGCAGGCCCTCGGCCCGCTGACGCCCGCCGCGGTGGCGGAGACGTGGAACGCGCCGGAGTGGATGCAGGGCGTGGCGGAGGGGCGGGTGCACGTGGTGGAGGGCGATCACACCTCCCAGTCCGGGCGCTCGCTGCGCGTCTCCTTTCCGCGCGGGGGCGTGGGGCCCGGCGGGGGCGGTGCGCTGTGGATCCTGCCGCTGGGGCGGGGCTACACGGAGCTGTACGCCTCCTACCGCTTTCGCTTCGGGCCCGGCTTTCAGTTCGTGCAGGGCGGCAAGCTTCCCGGGCTCGCCGGTGGGGCGGGGAACACCGGCGGGGTGCGGCCGAACGGGCGGGACGGCTGGAGCGGGCGGATGATGTGGTCGCGCAACGGCCGGCTGCTGCAGTACGTCTACCATCCCGACCAGCCCGGCAGCTTCGGCGACAGCTGGGTCTGGACGGACGCGCAGCGGCAGCCGGTGCTCGCGCAGCCCGGCCGCTGGTACCGCGTGGAGCACCGGGTGGTGATGAACACGCCGGGGCGCCGCGACGGCGTGATGCAGGGGTGGCTGGACGGGGTGCTGGTGATGGACCGCAGGAACGTGCGCTTTCGCGAGGTGGAGTCGCTGGGGATCGACGCATTCCACGTCTCCACCTTCTTCGGCGGCAGCGACGCGGCGTGGGCGGCCGCGCGCGACGAGGTGCTGTACCTGGACGACGTGGTGATCTCCACCGTCCGTCCCGGGCAGGCCGCGCCCCCACCCTCGCCCGCGCCCGGGCCTCCCGGCTGAGGGATGCCGCCGCTTCCGGCGCACGGCCGGTTCCGGGTGGTCGCCGACGGCTCGCGCGCCGTGACGGCGAGCGACGCGGACCGCGCGGTGCGCGCCGTGGTGCAGGAGAAGGGGAGCCCCTCCGCGCCGGAGCTGATCCGCGAGGCGCTGGCCCGGCTGAAGGAACGCTTCGGCGGAGTCCACCCGGGCCGGCATCGCGATGCGGCGCGGGCTGTACCTCCCCGCGCTGCGCATGCCCATCGATGCCGAAGACGGCGTGTCGCGATCCTCGCTCCTCGCGTGGATCGGCCCGCTGAGGCCCACCGGACGCTGTGCTCGTTCCTGGACCCGTCATCTCCCCTCACCCGCTCGTCCGTCCAGCCATGGCTCGTGTCGTCCTGATCACCAACGACAGCCTTCACGGGCAGCGCGTGCTGCAGGCGATCTGGCAGCGCGGCATCGTGGTGGACGAGGTGCTGTACCTGACGGGGCGCCTGGGGCTGCCGGTGCGGCGCGGGATGGGGCTGGCCGGGCGCGTGCTGCGGTGGCCGAAGTCGGCGTTCGGCACGCTCGGGCGCCGGGTACGCTTTCACCGCGAGCGCAAGGCGAAGTACGCCATGCGCTGCGCGCGCGTGACGGACGCGGGGGTGAAGAACGGGCGGCGGCTGCTGCGCCGCCTGCATGCGCTGCAGCCCGACTGGATCATCCTGGGCGGCAGCGGCATCCTGCGGGAGGAGGTGATCCGGACGGCGCGGAGGGGCGTGCTGAACGCGCACCCGGCGCTGCTGCCCTGGGTGCGCGGGTGCGGCGTCATCGGCGCTGCGCTGGAGCACGGCGTGGCGCTGGGGGCCACGCTGCACTACGTGGACCGCGGCATCGACACGGGCGCGGTGATCGAGCGGCGGCTGATCCCCGTGGCGCCGGGCGGCGCGGAGCTGGACGCGCTGGACCAGGCGTGCATGGAGCTGGCCGCGGAGATGATGGCGGACGCGGTGGAGTCCATCGTGCGCCGCGGCGAGGTGGCGGCGGGGACGGCGCAGACCGTCCGCTACCCGCTGTTCCGCTGGCCCGACGCCGCGGGAAAGGTGCGGCACCAGGCGCTCGCCGCCGCCGGCCGCGCGTACGAGCTGTACGAGGCGTGGCGGCCGCTGTGCGTGGACGACGCCCGCGGCCTGCTCCCCGCCGGCGAGCTGCAGGCACCCCCCGTGCTGGCGCTGGAGCCGGTCGCCGCGCCGGCGCTGCTTCGATGAACCGGCCGCCGCACCGCGTCCTGGCGCCCGGCCCGGGACACAAACGAGCGGAGCCCGCCGGACGCGTTCCGGCGGGCTCCGCTGTTCGTCGATACCTTCAGCAAAGGCGGCGAATGGGTGTCCGCGAAGGCGGACAGTGTGTAGTCGTTGCGGCGATTTCAATCGCTGGGAGCGGGTGCCCCCACCCGGGTATGGCACCTTCCGAACAAAATCCGTACATTGTTGGCACCGGCGCCACCCCACCGATCCCGCGCACCCATCGCCGATGTCCCAGCAGCAGCCCCGCTCCGAGATCACCACGCCCGAGCCGCTCGCGGACGAGGAAACCGCGGAACTCAGCCTGCGCCCGCAGCGGCTGGCGGAGTTCATCGGCCAGCCCAAGGTCAAGGAGTCGCTGCAGATCGCCATCGACGCGGCGCGGAACCGCCGCGAACCCCTGGATCACACCCTCTTCTACGGCCCGCCCGGGCTGGGCAAGACCACGCTGGCGCTGCTGATGGCCCGCGAGCTGGGCGTCAACATCAAGATCACCGCCGCGCCGGTGCTGGAGAAGCCGGCGGACCTGGTCCGCGAGCTCACCACGCTGCGCGAGGGCGACATCCTCTTCATCGACGAGATCCACCGCCTGCGCCCCATCATCGAGGAGTTCCTGTACCCCGCGATGGAGGACTGGCGGATCGACGTGCGCCTTTCCGACGGGCCGCACGCGCAGATGATCTCCATGCCCATCGAGCGCTTCACCCTCATCGGCGCGACCACGCGCTACGGGCTGCTGACGCCGCCGATGCGCGCCCGCTTCGGCATCGTGCAGCGGCTGCACTACTACCCGGTGGAGCACCTGGCCTTCATCGTGGAACGCACGGCCGAGATCCTGGGCGTGGGGTGCGACAAGGAGGGGGCGATGGAGATCGCGCGGCGCTCGCGGGGCACGCCGCGCGTGGCCAACCGGCTGATGCGCCGCGTGCGCGACTACGCCCAGGTGCGCGCCGACGGCCACATCGACCGGCAGGTGGCCGACGCGGCGCTGCAGATGCTGGACGTGGACGAGTTCGGCCTGGACGACATGGACACGCGCGTCCTCCGCTCGCTGATCGAGCAGTTCGGCGGCGGGCCCGTCGGGCTCAACACCCTGGCCGTGGCGCTGGGGGAGGACGCGGGGACGCTGGAGGAGGTGTACGAGCCCTTCCTGATCCAGAACGGCTTTTTGATGCGAACGCCGCGCGGCCGCGTGGCCACGGCGCTGGCCTACCGCCGCTTCGGCTACGCGCCGCCGGTGGACGGGCAGCCCGGGCTCCCCGGCCTGGGCCGCGACCCGCGCAGCGCCCAGCCCGGCCTGTTCGACGCGTGAGCGAACGGGTCTTCCGCACCTCGGACTTCGACTTCCACCTTCCGCCGGAGCAGGTCGCGCAGACGCCGGCGGCGCGGCGGGACGCGTCGCGCCTGCTCGTCGTGGACCGGACGGCGGGCGAGCTGCACCACCGTGTCTTCAGCGACCTGGTGGAATACGTTCCCGCGGGCGACGCGCTGGTGTTGAACGAGACGCGCGTCTTTCCCGCGCGCCTCCTGGGCCGCAAGGCGACGGGCGCGGCGGCGGAGATCCTCCTGCTGCACCCGCACGGCGGCGAGGAGAAGGTGTGGACGGCGCTCGTCCGCCCCGGCGGCAAGCTGAAGCCGGGGCGAACGGTGGAGATCGGGCCGGAGCTGGCGGTGGAGATCGTGGACTCCACGCCCGGCGGCGAGCGCATCGTGCGGCTGGTGACGCCGCTGGGGCTCACGGAGGCGCTGGACCGCTACGGCGAGGTGCCGCTGCCGCCGTACGTGGAGCGCAGCGCCACGGCGGAGGACCGCGAGCGCTACCAGACGGTCTACGCCCGCGAGCGCGGCTCCGTCGCTGCGCCGACCGCCGGGCTGCACTTCACGCCGGGGATGCTGGAGGCGCTGGAGGCGAAGGGCGTGCGCCTCGTCCGCCTGGTGCTGCACGTGGGCGTGGGCACCTTTCGCCCGGTGGAGACGGAGGATCCGGCCGAGCACCGCATGCACTCCGAGTGGTACGCCGTCCCCGCGGAGGCCGCCGATACGCTGAACGCCACTCGCGCCGCGGGCGGGGCCATCTGGGCCGTGGGGACGACGGTGACGCGCACGCTGGAGTCCGTGGCGACGGAGGACGGCGTGGTGCACGCGGGGGAGGGATGGACGGACATCTTCATCCGCCCGCCGTACCGCTTCAGGGCCGTGGACCACCTGGTCACCAACTTCCACCTTCCCCGCAGCACCCTGCTGATGCTGGTGAGCGCCTTCGGCGGCTACGAGCTGGTGATGCGCGCCTACCGCGAGGCCATTGACCGCGGCTACCGCTTCTACAGCTACGGCGACGCGATGCTGCTGGTGTGAGCTGCACTCCAACACGCATTCCCTACGATCTTCGCTCGGCACGGGGATCTCCGCACTCTTGACGCAAGTTTGCGTCGGAGTATATACTCGCACCGCGAGGTCCGGCCGCAGGTGGACATGAGAATAGCTTGTGAGTGTTCGGAGGTTTGACTGGTACATCACTCAGTTCGGATGTCGATGCCATGGAGATGCCGTGAGTCGAATGCTGAAGTGGTTTCTCTTCACCGGTTTCTTCGGATTACTTCCTTTCGGATTTTCTGTCCTGTTCAAATCGCTTCGTGAGCCGCACGGGGTGCTAGAGAGTTCTCCGGAACTTCTCTTCTTCTCAATCGTAGTGAGTGCGGCGGGTGTGGCCGAACTCGTGGGCAACATGCCGGAGCATGGATGGAAGAAAGTGCTCCTAGCAGCTGGCGGTGCCGTGCTCTTAGCTGGTGCCGTCATCTCGGCTAGCCTCTACGGTGTTTACGTCGATCACACCTTCAACACGCCGGGCCGGGAATTGGGCTTAAACTGTAGTCTATTCGATCCGCAAGAGAATCTGCATGGACGAGTTGGTGGCCTGACGGCAGACAGCTTGCGTGCATCTGTGCGGACCATTGCGGAGGATTGCAGGGAGTGGATGGACTTTCAGCGCAGAGTCTTTAAATTGTCTATCTGGTTGGCGCTCGCGTTGGGTTTCGTTGGCACTGTGTGCGAGTGGCACCGTTTTGAAAGGAAAGGTGGAGGATGACGGGTCTCTACGAGACGGTTTTTATCGCCGCAAAGGCCGTCGTGGGCGTATCGATTGCGCTGGGCGCAACCGGTCTGGTCGCCGGCCTGCTCCACAGGCCCGGCCATACGCCGGCTTACGATGGTTTTGTGGACCGTCGATCCGGTGTCCCCGACCGCCGGGTGGCGAGCATTCCTAAGTAGACCGCGTAGCGGTCTAGGGAAAATAGTACGGCTCAGACGATGTGGCTCGCGCAGCAGGTACGCGGATCAGTCACGTTCTCAAGCCGTGAGCGCAATGGGGGTGCCCGTTGCGCTCTGTTTTCATAGACGCTTCTATCCAGCACAATTCGCTGCTGAGGCTCGTGAGCGCCGTCGGCGGCTACGAGCTGGTGATGCGCGCCTACCGCGACGCCATCAGCCGCGGCTACCGCTTCTACCGCTACGGCGACGCGATGCTGGTGGTGTAGTTCTGAAAAGATTGGCCTCACACGGAGTAAACGGCGTCAACGGAGGAACGGAGGAACAACTCCGCTGACGCCGTTGACTCCGTGTGAGGCCACGTTTGTTCATCAGAACGGCGTGCCCATGCTCAGCTGCAGCTGCAGGCGGCGGCGGAACTCCGTCCACCCGTCCGCTCCATCGAACGTGTACGGGTCGTAGCGCGCGGTGCCGAGAAGGAGGTAGGTGCCGTCGGCGTTGCGGGCGAGGAGCGGGTAGTCGCGCGCGGGCGACGGGTTGTAGGCCAGGTCCACGCGGATCGGCCCGGCGGGCGTGAGCGCCAGGACGCCGATGCCGGGGGTGACGATGGATTCCGTGCGCGTCCCCAGCGGACCATCAGGGTCGCCACGGGCGCGGACGGCGCCGGCGTCCACGAAGGCGGCCAGCTGCAGGCCGCGGGTGGCCCAGACGCGCGCCTCCACGCTCGCCTCCACCAGCACGTTGCCGCCCGCCGCGCGCACGAACACGTCCTCCGGGCCAAGCACCGCGCAGATCTCCGGATCGTGGCACTGGAAGGTGGTGTCGCGCGCGACGAGGATGCGGGGGCCCAGCAGGTTTGCCGGCACGCCGCGCACGCCCCGCGGCCCGCCGCCGAACAGGCGGAGCTGCGGCGGCTGCGGCGTGTCCGCGCCAGAGAGCATCCCCAGCCGCGCCCGCGCCCCCACCTGCACGCGCCGGCCGACCAGCCGCGTGGCCGAACCCTCCAGCATCGCCCGCGCGAACGCGTGGTCCGAGCCCGTCGGTGTGCCCGCGGCGGAGACGGACAGGGTGAGCGCGGGCACCCAGCGCGGCCGCTCCGGCGCGAGCCACGCGGGCCCGGGCGAGGGCGGGCCCAGCGCCGCGCGCGCGTTCGGCGGCGCCCACTCCAGGCGCGCCTCCACGGGTGTCAGCAGGTAGGCGTCCTCGCCTCTGCCCGCGGCGCCGCACTCGCCGTAAACCCCGCAGAAGAACGCGCCGGCCGCCGCGGCGTCGCCGCGCTCCGGCGCGAACGCCAGCGTGCCGTCCACTCCGCGCGCCAGCTCCCGCGCCACGCCCACGCGCGCCTGCCACCCGCGCCGCACGTACGCGCCGGGGAGCGTCTCACGCAGGAAGGAGCCTTCCAGCAGCAGCCACGACGCGCGCCCCACCGGCTGCGCCAGGCTTGCCGAGACGGTGTACGCCGGCTCCCGGAACTCGCCGGTCTCGTCGCGCCCGCACAGCTCCGACGCCAGCAGGTTGGCCGCGCTGGCCGAGAGCGTCAGCACGCGCGGCGCGCCGAACGCGTGCGCGTGGGTGATGAACCCCTCCGCGCCCACGCACCGGCTGCTCCCCACCACGCCCCGCACCTCGTACCGCCCCGCCCGGCCGGTGCCCACGGTGATCGCCGTCTCCACCACGCTGTCGCTCCACGTGACGGGGGCGGGGCGCACGTCCACGGAATCGACGATCGGCAGGTCGTACAGCCGCTCCGCCGTGTGCTCCAGCAGCGCGGGCGAGAAGCGCTGTCCGGGGCGGTACGGAAGCCGCCGGCGCACGTGGTCGCTCTCCAGCGGGGGCTCGGCGCGCACCACCGTGGGCCCGAACACCGCGACCGGGCCGGGCGCCACCTCCAGCACCACGTCCGCCACCCCGCCCTCGACCGGCTGGGGCGGCGCGTCCACCCGGACGAACGCGTGCCCCCGCTCGCCGAAGCGCCGCGCGACCAGCCGCTGCGCCGCCTGGATGCGCGGCAGGGCGTACACGTCGCCGGCGCGGACCGGCAGGTCGGCGGCGGTGAGGGAAGGCAGCGCTTCCGCTCCGCGCAGCACCACGCTGCGAACGCGGACGGGCGCGCCCTCGGTGACGGTGAAGCGCACGCGGACGTCCCCGTCCGCCAGCGTGTCGACCGCGGCGCGGACGGTGGCCGAGGGATAGCCCCAGGTGGCGTACGTGCGGCGGATGGCCTCCTCGTCCCGCGACAGCGCGGCGGGGTCGAGGAACGTCCGCCGCTCCGCCCGGTCCGCGTCCCCCAGCAGGCAGAACGGCGCGTAGAAGGGCGACGCGCACCGCGATTCCCGCGTCTCGATGACGGCGCGGAGCAGCGCAGGCTCCAGCGCCCGCACGCCGGAGAACTCCACGTCCTCCACGGCTGCGCTGTCCGCCTGCGCCCGCACGGCCTCCGGCGCGGTGGCGAGACAGAAGATCAGCAGCGGGAATGGCGTCGGGCGCATGTCGGCTCGGAGGTTCGGGCGGAGGTGCCCGCGAGAAAGAGCCGTGCCGTCCGGGGGAGCAGGAACGCGGGATGGCCTCACGCGGAGCCAGCGGCGTCAGCAGAGTTTGGCCTGTGCGAGCTTCGACTCTGCTGACTCTGCTGACTCTGCGTGAGGCTTCCTGTCCTTGCTTTCAGCGATCTCAGGCCGGCGGGAGGACGGGGCTGGCGCGGTCGTAGGGGATGACGAAGAAGCCGCGCATGGGGTGGTTCTCGGCTCCATTCGGCGCGTACTGCATGCCGTCCGGGCGGCCGGGCGTGAACTGGATGGTCACGCCGTCCCGGTTGCTCCAGTTGGGATCGTAGATGGAGAGCGTCACGCGCCCGGACGCCGGGTCCTGCCGATAGCCGCACACCACCACCTGGTGGTTCTCCCACACCTTGCCGAACACCCCCGCCACGCGGATCAGGCAGATCACGATCGGGTGCCCGGAATCGATGCTCTGCCTGACCGTTTCCCACTCGTGCGCCGTCAGCCTGGCGAGCTCCTCGTCGGCCTTGATCTGCCAGCGGTAGGTCTTGAGCATCACGCCGCCGTTGAGCGTCTGCCGCTGACGGCGGAAGAGCGCGTTGAACAGCGGCTCGCCCTGGACGGGCGCTGGACCGGTTTCCGGCATCGGCTCGCGGTCGTAGAAGTGGTCCAGCGCGGTGAACACCATTCCGCCGCAGAAGCCAAGCTTGAGCGCCCGCGGAATGCGGATCTTGCCGATCCCCAGCTTGTACGGATAGACGTTGGCAAAGGGCCAGCCGTGCCTGTGTGGATCGAAGATCGTCTTGCGCTCGTCCATGGATCATCCCCGCATGAAAAACGTGGTCGGCCGCCGGGTGTGATTCAAAAATCGCGTGGAACGCAGGCGGAGAACAAGGATCTTGATCGCGGGTGAATCCGGGGCAGGGCGTGAACGGCCGGACAGGCCGGAGTCGTACGCCGCGCGCACTGCAACGTCCGTCAGAAGCACCGGCGCGGAGTCGTTCCGTCACGGCGCGGTTCACGCCCCGGGGATACTCTCCCCGGACCCACCCGAGACGGAGAAAAGCCATGCGCAGCATCCGTGGTATCCGTCACCTGGCCGCCCTCTTCTCGGCGGCCGTGCTCGCCGCTCCCGCGGCCGCTGGGCAGACGCTGCAGGGCAGGGTGGTGGACGACGCGACCGGCGCGCCCGTGGCGCAGGTCTCCGTGGCCGTGATGGACATCCGCGGCCGCACGGTGCGGGGAGCCACCACGAACGACGCGGGCGCGTTCGCCGTCGCCCTTCCCGAGACCGGGCGCTACACGCTGCGGGCGTCGCGGCTGGGCTACACCACCGTCACCACGCCGCCGCTGGACGTGCTGACCACGGACAGCATGGCGGTGGAGGTGCGCATCGCCACCGGCGCGGTGCCGCTGGCGCCGCTCACGGTCACCGCGCAGCGCGCGCCGATGGTGGCGGACGGCACCCTGATGCGGCGCGGCTTCTACACGCGCAGGACGGCGTACGAACGGCTGGGAGGCCTGTTCCTGGACCGCGAGTACCTGGACCAGCGCAACGCCTTTCGCACCACGGACATCTTTCGCGACCTGGGCGGCGTGCGCGTGCAGCCCGGCCCCAGCCGCTCGCTCATCGTCACGCTGCGGGGCGGATGCGTCGCCTCGGTGTTCATCGACGGGGCGCACATCAACCGCGCCGAGGTGGCGAGCGAGGAGGTGAGCGCCAACCCGACCTCCATCCGCGACGGGATGGGCCGGAACCAGGAGGACCCGACCAAGAGGACCCGGAGCGGCCCCGAGGTCGTCTCCATCGACGAGCTGGTGAACCCGGCCTCCATCGCCGCCATCGAGGTGTACCAGGGCAACCAGGTGCCGGCGGAGTTCCAGAGCTTCCGGGCGCGCCCCTGCGGCGCGGTGGTGATCTGGACCGGCCGGGAAACGAACTGAGAGGGTGTTGCCAAACCGCCACGAACGAGCGTTGTCTTCCTGAGGGAGCGCCACACGGAAACCGCGTACGCACGACCGCTTACGCGCGACCGAAGGATCTACTCTCGGTCGCTCGGGGCCGGCTCCCGCGGTACAGAGCCAGCCCCTCGGTTCTGCCGGCAAGATCCTTCGGTCGACGCCAGAGTGCGGTGTGAACGCCAGTGCAGGCGCGGCGCCTCCCTCAGGAAGACAAGGCTCGGGTGCGGTTTGGCAGCACCCTCTCAGGCTCAGAGGGTGTTGCCAAACCGCCACGATCGAGCGTTGTCTTCCTAGGAATACAGGGCTCGCACGAGGATCGGCAACACCCCCTGAAGGAAATCGCCGGCCAGACGCCCGCGGCCCGCCGGATGCCACCTCCGGCGGGCCGCCGCCGTTGCGCTGGATCAGCCGCCGCGTCTTGCCGGGAGCCCCCTGCGCCCCCAAACTACCGCGACCGGAGAAGCACGGCGCGGCGGGGCGCGTTTGCCCGGCGGAGCGCATCCACCGGCGGGGAGGGGGACCGCTGTTCGAGTTCGAGATCCAGGGGACGGAGGGCGCCGCGCGCGCCGGGCGGCTCAGCCTGCCGCACGGGGTGGTGGAGACGCCGGTGTTCATGCCCGTGGGCACGCAGGCCACGGTCAAGACGCTCACGCCCGAAGAGGTGCAGGGGCTGGGCGCGGAGATCATCCTGGGCAACACCTACCACCTGTACCTGCGCCCCGGGCACGAGGTGGTGCGGCAGATGGGCGGGCTGCACGGGTTCCAGGGATGGCACGGGCCCATCCTCACGGACTCCGGCGGGTTCCAGGTGTTCTCCCTCTCCGACATCAACGTGATCGAGGAGGAGGGCGTCACCTTCCAGAGCCACATCGACGGCTCGCGCCACCTCTTCACCCCGGAGCGGGTGATGGGGATCGAGCGGGCGCTGGGGGCCGACGTCATCATGGCCTTCGACCAGTGCCCGCCGGGGCAGAGCAGCCGCGAGCTGGCCACGGAAGCGTACCAGCGGACGCTGCGGTGGCTGGAGCGCTGCCGCCGCCGCTTCCTGGAACTGCCGGACGAGGATCCCGAGGGACCCGTGCAGACGCTCTTCCCCATCGTCCAGGGGGGCGTGTACGAGGACCTGCGGCGCGAGTCGGCGCGGGCGACGCTGGCGGCGGGGGAGTGGCACGGCCTCGCGATCGGCGGACTGTCGGTGGGGGAGCCGAAGCCCACGATGCACGCCATGCTGGAGGCGCTGGAGCCGGAGCTGCCGGCGCGGCTGCCGCGCTACCTGATGGGCGTGGGGTACCCGGACGACCTGCTGGAGGCGATCGGCCGGGGGATCGACATGTTCGACTGCGTGGCGCCGACGCGGAACGGGCGCAACGGCGCGGTGTGGATCGCGGGCGAGGGGCAGGTGAACATCAAGCAGCGGCGGTTCCTGACCGACGCCGGGCCGCTGGACCCGGACTGCGGCTGCTACACCTGCCGCACGTACACGCGGGCGTACCTGCGGCACCTGTTCGTGGCCGGCGAGGGGCTGTCGATGCGGCTCCTCTCCATCCACAACCTGCACTTCCTGGTGCACCTGGCCCGCGCCGCCCGCGAGCACGTGCTGGCGGGGGATTTTGCGTCGTGGAGCCGGGGCTGGCTGGAGCGCTTTCACGCCGGCAAGGCGGCGAGGGGCTGAAACTGCGAGGGGACAGGTTACAGGGGACAGGTTACAGCCTG
This sequence comes from Longimicrobium sp., assembly GCA_036260235.1. Lineage (GTDB taxonomy): Bacteria > Gemmatimonadota > Gemmatimonadetes > Longimicrobiales > Longimicrobiaceae > Longimicrobium. The sequence continues at coordinate 382 of DATAAG010000553.1, read as the reverse complement.
CGAACGTCCCGGCGACGGCGGCCGCTGCCCGCTGTACCCTGTAACCTGTCCCCTGTAACCTCGGGGAGTACGACGTCGACGGTCACCGGATCGCTAACCAACACGGATCGCAACGATGGACATCCTTCTTCTCGCGCTGCAGCAGGCCACGGAGCCGCGGCCCCAGGGCGGCGGGTTCCTGGGCTTTCTGCCTCTCATCATCCTCTTCTTCCTCTTCTGGGTGATGATCATCGTCCCGCAGCGCCGGCAGGCCAAGGCGCACGCGGCCATGGTGGCCGCCCTGCAGAAGGGCGACCAGGTGGTGACGGCCGGCGGGCTCATCGGCACCATCACGGCCGTGCGCGACGACGCCGTGGAGCTGCGCACGGGAAGCTCGACCGTG